>JBMTBF010000242.1:0-2669 GCA_049429585.1 Terrimicrobiaceae bacterium
CGTGCTTTTTGGTGATTTTTTTGAAATCGGATTCCGCGAGATCGGGCAGCCAGCGCGGATTAGTTGCAAGCGTGCAAGGCTCGTAGGCGATCGAACTGATGAGATTGTAGGGGCTGTTGTCGTTGCCGGTTTCGTTGACGGGGAGGATTTGGATGAGCCGGAACCCCTTTCTGGAGGCCCATTCGGCAAGTTCCACAAGCGATTCCGTATCTCCGATGCCGATGTCGTGCCGACCACGAATGGCACTCAGAGGCGTCAGGATGCCGCCGATTTTTTGCTCCGGGGAGAGAAAGGTGGCTTCGTTACTCATGGGAAGGTTTGTTGTTTCGAGCCTCCAGCGCCTCTCGGGTGAGAATGTGCCTCGCCCCGCAGCGCGGACAAATGACGGAAATCGACGGATCGCCGTGGAAAAGCTCGTCCGCCTGGCGTTGAAAAACCGGGGTCATGAAATCCAGCATCCGGTCTTGGTTGCAGCCGCAACGGAAGGTGTATTGTCGCTTTTCGAGGAGCGACAATTCGACATCGCGGTCGAGCGTTCGGATCGATTCCTCTGTCAATCCGGCGAGCCATTCCTCGTCGCAATCGGGTTGGGCGGCGACCATCACGAGGTCCTCCTCGCCATGCCAGAAGAAGCGGACCGCACGCTGTTCGCTCTGCGAGTAAAAAATCTCTACCGCACGAAGGAACGATTTTTCCCGGAAGTCCACCACGCTCCGGCGGAGCGGCTTCGCATCCTCGACCACATCGGCGTAAAACATGCCCTCATTGATCGGTTGGAGGTCGGCTGTTTGCAAATTGGCAACGACCGTGCCGGTGTTGTTGTCGCCGGTGGCAAAGATGTTCATGCGCGGGTCGGGAAATTTGACTGTCCACGCACAAGTTTCCTTCCACGGACGACTCGCGCAGTGGAGTGTGAGCGCGGCAAGCGCCTCGCGACCCGGGTCCTCCATCGCGGCGGGAACCTCGATCCCATAGTCCATCCGGTGGAGATACCATGCGGCGAAAAGCTCGGAAAAATCCCCCCGTGCAATCAGCGCATTTCGCCCACGGGCGAAATAGGTCCGCACCTCAATGTCAGGATCGCTGCTTGGTTCGGACACGCGTTAGGCCGGCGAGGTCAAAGCGGCTCCCTACTGGTCGAGCGCCTTGAGGAGAAGCGTGGCGTTATGGCCACCGAATCCAAAGGAGTTGCTAAGCACATTGCGAACCTTCGCCTCGCGGGCTTGGTTCGGAACGCAATCGAGATCACACTCGGGGTCGGGGTTTTCCAGATTGATGGTCGGCGGGATGATGCCGTGTTTGATCGCCATCGCACACGCGGCGAGTTCGACGCCGCCGGCGGCTCCGAGGAGGTGGCCGGTGACGGATTTCGTGGCGCTGACGGCGACTTTTTTCGAGGACTCGCCGAGTGCGAGCTTAATGGCCTTCGTCTCGCAAATATCGCCGAGGCCTGTCGAGGTGGCGTGGGCGTTGATGTAATCGATTTGGTCGGGAGTCACCTTGCCGTGGCGCATCGCGATGGTCATGGCGCGGCCGGCCCCCTCGCCCTCGGGCATCGGAGCCGTCATGTGGTAGGCGTCGGCCGTGCAACCGTAGCCGCCAAGCTCGCAGTAGATCGTCGCGCCGCGTTTCTTGGCGTGCTCGAGTTCCTCGAGAACGACAATGCCCGCGCCTTCGCTCATCACAAAGCCGTCGCGATCCTTGTCAAAGGGACGGCAGGCTTTTTCAGGATCATCATTACGGCAACTGAGGGCCTTCATCGACGCAAAGCCGGCAATGCCCAGCGGAGTGATCGTGGCCTCGGCCCCACCAGCGATGAACGCATCGGCGTCACCAAATTTGATGATGCGCCAGGCCTCGCCAATAGAATTGTTGGCGGTCGCGCAGGCCGTGACGATGCACATGTTCGGCCCGCGAAGATCGTATTCCATCGAGACCATCCCGCTGGCCATGTTTGAAATCATCATGGCAATCGTGAAGGGCGAAACGCGCGAGGGACCGCGGTCTGCGAGGCGATGAGCCTCCTCTTCCATGCTGTAAAGCCCCCCGATGCCGCTGCCGATCATCACGCCGAAGCGGTTGCGATCAATTTTATCGAGATCGATCCCAGAGTCCTCGATCGCCATTTTGGTTCCGGCCATGGCGAATTGCGTGAAGCGGTCGGTGCGCTTGGCGGTCTTGGGATTTTTGAAATGCTTGGCCGCCTCGAAGTCGCGCACTTCACCGGCAATCTTGCAGTCGAAATTTGTCGAGTCGAAAGCCTCGAACCGGCGGATGCCGCTGCGACCCTCGATCAGGGATTTCCAAAATGTTTGCAGATCGTTTCCAACCGGACTGATAACGCCGATGCCTGTGACGACGACTCTTCGTTCGCTCATGTGAAAAAAATTAGGGGCGTCCGCACCGTGCCGACGCGCGCTCTTTGTGCGGGTCTTGGCTTGTCTTGGCAATGATAAATTTCCCCCATAACCCCCGACCTTCGCGACCGTGAAAACTTTTCCAGCAACGGATGATTCCCTTATTTTCCACATTGACCTCGCGTCGCGACTGGCGAACCATTCGCAACCAGCAGGGGAGCCTTGACCGGCTGAGAGTCCCGCCCGCCCGACAGCGACGGGAGACCCTTTGAACCTGATCCGGTTGGAACCGGCGGAGGGAGCGGCATCCGA
>JBMTBF010000243.1:0-2649 GCA_049429585.1 Terrimicrobiaceae bacterium
AGCCGATCGTGGTGAAGCGGTAATCCGGCGAGAGGTCGATCACGAGGAAGGGAGCCTCGAACGGCCAGAGGAATTGGACGCGCCACTCCGCGTTTGTGCGGGTGTTCACTACACGGGCCACGGCCTTCATTTCCCGACGCGGGGCGTCGAGGGATTTTTTGTGGAATGCGTAGGTGATATCGATTTTGCCGTCGGGGCGGAGTTTGTAGATATCCATCGTCCCGACATTGTTCTTTTCGACGATCCAAGGAATCGTCCCGATGACATACCAATCTCCCATGAACCGCCCGAGGTCCACATGGTCAACAGTGCGGAGCGGGGGGAGTTTCGGCGCTGTGGAGCAGGCTGCGAGGGCGAGGGTGGCGAGAACGAGTGCGGTTTTCATGGTGGATTGATTCTTCCAAAATTCGGTCTGGGCACTATTTTTGCGCGCTGAATGAGTCCTTGGGAATACCTATTGCAACCCGCGATCCTTTTTTTCCTGCTCGGTGTTGTGGCGGCGCTGGTGAAGTCGGATCTGGAAATCCCGGGTTCGATTCTCAAAATCCTTTCCCTGTATTTGCTTTTCGCGCTGGGGCTGAAAGGCGGTGCCGAACTCCAAAAGGTCACCGATCTGATGTCCGTGGCGCTGCCCCTTCTCGTTTCCACAGCGGCAGCCTTTGTCATCCCGCTCATCATTTATCCGATCCTCCGCAGGAAATTCGACACGCCCGATGCGGCGGCGCTGGCAGCAACCTATGGCTCGGTGAGCGCCGTGACATTCATCACGGCAGCCTCGTATCTCGGCGCTCGCCAGACGGAATTCGGGGGTTACATGGTGGCCGCCCTCGCGTTGATGGAAAGCCCTGCCATTTTGGTGGGATTGATTTTCGTCCGCCGCAAGGGCACGGGAAACCAAAGCTCCGGTCCCTCCTGGGGCAGTCTCTTGCACGAATGTTTCGCCAACAAATCCGTTCTGGTTTTGCTCGGAAGCCTGGTGGTGGGCATGGTCACTCCACCTTCGGGGATCAAGGCCTTGTATCCCTTCGTGGTCGAGATGTTCCCCGGTGTTCTGTGTTTTTTTCTGATGGACCTTGGCCTCGTGGCCGCCCGTAGGATCGCGGATTTGAAGGGGCGACGTGCTTTTTCCATCCTTTTTGGAATTCTGTTCCCTCTGATTGCCGGAACCGCTGCGATTTTTGTCGCCCGTGCGGTTTCCTTGAGCGAGGGGGACGCGTTGCTTTTTACGATGCTGTGCGCCAGTGGATCCTACATCGCGGTGCCGGCGGCTTTCCGCGCTGCCGTGCCCGAGGCGAATCCCGGGGTGTATGTCGGCCTCGCGCTCGGCGTCACTTTCCCCTTCAATCTACTTGTCGGCATCCCGCTGGCTTACTCCATGATCAACTCACTTTGGAATTGAACCTGAAACTCTCATGAAAAAAACCGCACTCCTCTTCTCCGGGCAAGGCGCCCAAACCGTTGGAATGGGCAAGGACCTCGCCACCGAGTTCCCCGCCGCAGCCGCTCTTTTTGAAAAAGCCGACGCGATCCTGGGATATCCACTCAGCCGAATCGCTTTCGAGGGACCGACCGAGGAGTTGACCAAAACCTCGGTTTGCCAGCCTGCTTTGTATGTCCATGGTCTCGCTTGCCTCTCGGTGCTCAAGGAAAAGCTCCCCGGCCTCGAATTCCACGCCACGGCGGGACTTTCGCTCGGCGAGTTCACCGCCCACGCTGCTGCGGGAACTTTTGATTTCGAGACCGGACTGCGCCTGGTGGACAAGCGCGCCCGCGCGATGCAGGAGGCCTGCGAGGCCTCCACCGGCGGAATGGCCGCCATCATCGGGGGCGAGGAGGATCGTGTTCGCGAACTCGCCGCCGCCGCCGATGTCGATGTCGCCAACATCAACGCCCCCGGGCAAATCGTCCTCTCGGGCGAGGCTTCGAAAATCGTCATGGCCGTCTCCCTCGCGAAGGAATACAGCGCGCGCAAGGCGGTGGAACTCACCGTTGCCGGGGCTTTCCACTCGCGCTTGATGGAGCCCGCCTACCAATCGCTTTCCGCCGCTCTGGCCGACACGCACATGATCGAGCCCCGAGTTCCCGTTGTCTGCAATGTCGATGCCATCGAGGTGCGCGATCCCCAAACGATCCGTCGAACGCTCGCCGATCAGGTCACTGGCAGTGTCTGCTGGTCACAGAGCGTGGAGTATTTGATCGATAAGCTCCACATCGAGCAATTCATCGAACTCGGACCCGGCGGCGTCATAGCTGGTCTCGTCGGGCGTATCCGCAAGGGAACTCCGATCACCTCGGTCTCAAATGTTGCCAGCCTCGAGGAGGCGGTGGCATTTCTCTCGGCCTAGAGCAGCTCAATTTTTTGTAGCTGCGTCTTTGCTGCTGCGACTTGCTCCAACGCCCCAGCAGAGTGGGTCGGCTACAATCGTGAGGCTATGGAGTAACTTGATCAGCCCTAATGGTTCGGGTGGTGCTTGAATCCCACCACGGAAAGTGGCGGGAGGTTCACCAGCATCGAGTGGGGCTTGCCCTGCCAACTCCAGTCTTGATGGGCTGGCGTGCCCCCATAGTTACCGACATTGCTGCCGCCGTAGGTGTCGGCGTCGGTGTTGAGGATTTCCTCGTAGAAGCCGGGCTCTGAAACGCCGACGC
>JBMTBF010000244.1:0-2643 GCA_049429585.1 Terrimicrobiaceae bacterium
CTCAAAGCGACTTCGCGGCCTCGACCACTTTGGCGGCGGTCATGCCGAGTTGTTCCATCACGACATTGCCAGGCGCGCTGAGGCCGAAGCGATCGATGGCGACGGCTTTTCCATCGAGACCCACATAGCGGAACCACGGATCGGAAATGCCCGCCTCGATCGAGACACGCTTGCGGCAGGATTTCGGCAGGATGCTTTCCTTGTAGTCGGCCGGTTGACGCTCGAAGCGCTCGAAGCAAGGCATCGAGACAACGCGGGTTCCCGCGCCGAGTTCGTCGGCGGCTTTGAGGGCGTGTTGGAGTTCGCTGCCGGTGGCGAGGAGGATGGTTTCGAGTTTGGCGGATTCTTTTTTGGCGATGTAGCCGCCGCGAAGAACTCCCTCGCGCCGCTCCTGGAGCGGAATGGCGTTGAGCGTCGGGAGATTTTGGCGGCAGAGAACCAGCATCGTGGGGCCGTCATTTTTCTGGAACGCGGCGGCAAACGCACCGGCGGTTTCCTCGGGATCGGCGGGGCGAATGACATCGAGACCTGGGATGGCGCGGAGGGCGGCGACAGTTTCCACCGGTTCGTGGGTCGGGCCGTCCTCGCCCACGCCCACCGAGTCATGGGTGAAAATGTAAACGGTCGGGAGCTTCGACAACGCGGCGACGCGGATCGATGGGCGGCCGTAATCGCTGAAGACGAGGAATGTCGCGCCGCTCGCCCGGAAGATGCCGTCGTAGGCGATGCCATTCATGATGCCGCACATGGCGTGCTCGCGGATGCCGAAATGCAGGTTGCGGCCAGAGCGGTTCTCGCGGTTGAAGTCGCCGCCGTCCTTGATGTAGTTCAGCGTCGAGCCGTGGAGGTCGGCGCTGCCGCTGGTGACGAGCGGCATGGCGGCGCAAATGGGCTGGAGCACATCGGAGCCGGCTTTGCGGGTGGCGATGTTCACCGCGGGATCGAATGGCGGGATGGCCGCGAGCAGGTCGGGGGCTTTGCCCGCGAGCGCGTCGTCGAGTTCCTTGGCGAGTTCGGCATTGTCGGCGCGCC
Organism: Terrimicrobiaceae bacterium; assembly: GCA_049429585.1. Taxonomy (GTDB): domain Bacteria; phylum Verrucomicrobiota; class Verrucomicrobiia; order Chthoniobacterales; family Terrimicrobiaceae; genus UBA967. The sequence continues at coordinate 1,033 of JBMTBF010000244.1, forward strand.
AGGCGGAGTAGGTTTTTTCCCAAGCGGAATGGGCTGCCGAGAGGGTCGCGCGGTGTTTTTCGAAATAGGCTTTCGTCTCCGGCGCCACAAAGAAGGTCTCGTCGGGGAGGCCCAGTGCCTTGCGCGACTCGGTGACGAATTTCACGCCAGCCTCGCCGTGGGCTTTGTTCGTGCCACACACTTCGGCGATGCCTTTTCCGATGATCGTCTTGGCGACGATGAGCTGAGGCTTTCCGCTTGTGGCGGCCTTGGCCTTCGCGACGGCGTTGGCGATTTCCGAGAGGTTGTGGCCATCGATCTGTTGGACATCCCAGCCTAAGGCGACATAGCGCGCGGCGGTATCCTCGCTCTGCGAGACGGGCGCCATGGCGTCGAGCGTCACATTGTTGGAATCATAAATGAGGATGAGGTTGTCGAGGCCGAGGTGGCCGGCGAGCGCGCTGGCTTCCTGCGCCACGCCTTCTTGCAAGCAACCGTCGCCGGCGAGAGCGATCACATGGTGGTCAAAAATGCGGTGCGTCGGGGTGTTGAAACGCGCCTCGCTCATTTTACCGGAAATCGCGAAGCCCACGGCGTTCGACACACCCTGACCGAGCGGGCCGGTGGTCGCCTCGACGCCTGGCGTTTCGTGAAACTCCGGATGACCCGGTGTGATGCTGTGGAGTTGGCGGAAATTTTTCAGATCGTCCAACGACACGCCGTAGCCCGCGAGGTGGAGCCAGCCGTAGAGGAACATGCTGCCGTGGCCGGCGGAGAGGACAAAGCGGTCGCGGTTCAGCCAGCGCGGCTCGGCAGGGTGAAACGACATGGCAGCCCCGAACAGTGCGGCCCCAATGTCAGCCGCTCCGAGCGGAAGGCCGAGGTGGCCGGATTTGCATTTGGCGACGGCATCCATGGCCAGTCCGCGGGCATCGCGGGCGGCGAGTTCAAGCGAGGTGGTATCGAGATTCATAGGCGTGAACCCGCAAGAAAAGCCCCGCGCCGCCTTGAAGGCAAGCGGCAAGCCGTGCCAATCGCGCTTGAGTTATCGAGTGAACTCAGCGGCTTGTTTTTTGTATGCCAAAAACTCCTCGCGGGTAATCGATCCGTTTTTGTTTTTGTCCGCGCCATCAAATGGGAGGCTCATCGCCTTGCGGGCGATCTTGCTGGCTTTGGCGTCCTCCACGGTGAAGTAGCCTTTGCGCTCGGTGTCGATCTGGAGAAAGACCGCCTTCGTTCCACCCGCCGCGATAAACTCCGCCTCGGTGATGGTGCCCTTGTGGTCGGCATCCATCCAATAGAACGCCTGCTCGATCATCAACCCGCTGAACTCATCGCGCGAAATCCTGCCATCGCCATCGCGGTCGGCCTTCTCAAAAAGCTCATCGAGTGTCGGCGGAGGCGTTGGGCGCTTGGCCTGATGCGCACAGGAGGTAAGGGCAAAAAGAACGGCGCCAAGTGCGGGAAGAAAGAAAAGTTTCATCGGCAACCGATAAAAACAACAGCGCGGCGGGTCAATTCAACTCTTGTGGGTTCTTTTGTGAGCTGGCCCGCACGGCTTGGATTTCAGCATCGATTTGTTCCATGCTGGTAACTTCTGCGCCAGAGAGGATCGATGCTGCCTGAATGGCA
>JBMTBF010000245.1:0-2638 GCA_049429585.1 Terrimicrobiaceae bacterium
CAGCCGCTCTCGATTCTCCTCTCGCGAGAGACAGCGCGCTGGGACAGATCTTCAACACTTGGTCATCAACTGACCCACTGCAGGCTTCCAGAGCGATCGATGGGCTCCTTTTTTTAAATCCTCCCTCAAAACCGGTTGCCCTGCCATTGGGCTCGGCACAGACGGTGGCGACCGCAGCCGTAGCAAAAAATTTTATCAAAGCAAACCCATATGCCGCTTTGAAATGGGCCGAGAGGCTCACAGGCCCGCTCCAAGTCGCCGCAACGCGGGAGATTGTGAACCTCTGGTCCGTTACAGATCCTGCGGCAACCGGGGCCTGGATTTTGACACAGCCATCCCAGCAGATACGCAACGAAGCATTGGGCCAGCTCGCGAGAAATTGGGTGGTTCGCGATCCCGGTACCGCCTTCGACTTCGCGCCGAGCATTTCCGATCCCAGCCTGCGAAATCGGTTTATGCAAACCGCCATGAAAAGGTTTTCTAGCTTGGATCCAGTGGCTGCAGCCAATTGGCTGTCCACGGAGGCGGCCACTCCGCACGCCGACTCCTTGGTGGGCGGCGTGTCCTCAAGCTTGGCGGCCTTCGATCCCGGCGCCGCCTCGGGTTGGGCAACATCCATCACCGATTCCAATCTCCGCAACAAGGCCATCTCGGCGGTCTCAACCTCCTGGGGACAAAACAATCCCGAAGCCGCAGCTCGTTGGATTTCCTCCTTGCGAGACCCCAAAACGAGGGATGTGGCCACGGCCGCTTTCAGCGCTCAAATGGCCAAAACCGATCCCGCCACGGCGGCTCAATGGGCCTCCCGAATTTCCGATCCCGCCCAACTCAAAGGCTCCCTGCAGCGGATCGTGGGCGACTGGAAAAAAGTCGATCCCAACGCCGCGCGTCTCTTCGTGCAGTCCTCGACCGCACTGCCTGCAGAGTTCAAACAAAAACTGCTGCGCTGAACGAAATTCTCCCGCACCACTCCGGATTCCGGCTGTTTTTTTATGTTCTGATCGCCGCGTGATCCGTATTCTTTTCCTCTTCCTGAAATGATTTCCGCCACCGAAAAAGCCCTGCGCACCTTGCTCGCCGAACGCATCGTTCTCCTCGACGGCGCAATGGGCACCATGATCCAGCAATACAAATTGCAGGAGGCCGACTACCGCGGCGCCCGCTTCGCTGACTGGACCGGCCAGGACCTCAAGGGAAACAACGACCTCCTCGTGCTCACCCAGCCGGAGATCGTTCGCGAGGTTCACTCGAAATACATCGCCGCCGGCTCCGACATCATCGAGACGAACACCTTCAACGCCACCACGATCTCGCAGGAGGACTACGGTCTCGGTCATCTCGTCGCCGAACTCAACCTCGCTGCCGCTCGCCTCGCCCGCGAAGCCGCCGACGCCTGCACCGACCGCCGGGTTTATGTCGCCGGCGCGATCGGCCCGCTTAACCGCACGCTCTCGATCTCGCGCGATGTCAACGATCCCGGCAAACGCGAAGTCACCTTCGAGCAAGTCGCCGCCGCCTACACCGAGCAGATCGAAAACCTCGTCGAGGGCGGAGTGGACATCCTCCTTGTCGAAACCATCTTCGACACCCTCAACGCCAAGGCTGCCCTCTTCGCCATCCGCCGCTTTTTCGAGCGAACCGGAAAAAACCTGCCCGTCATGGTCTCGGGCACCATTACCGACCTTAGCGGCCGCACCCTCACCGGCCAGACCGTCGAGGCGTTCCTGAATTCCCTCTCCCACTTCCCGCTCCTCTCGATCGGCCTGAACTGCGCGCTCGGCCCGAACGAAATGCGCCCCTACATCGAGGAACTCTCGAATATCTCGCCGTTTTTCGTCAGCGCCTACCCGAATGCCGGCCTGCCCGACCCGCTCTCGCCCACCGGCTTTCCCGAGACCCCCGAATCCCTCGCTCCGCAGCTCCGCGAATGGGCCGAGCAAGGTTGGCTGAACATCATCGGCGGTTGCTGCGGCACCACACCCGCCCACATCAAGGCCATGGCCGACGCGGTGCGCGACCTCCCACCCCGCAAAATCCCCGCGCGCACGACCACCCTCCGCCTCAGCGGACTCGAACCCTTCACCGCCCGCCCGGAGATTCCTTTCATCAACATCGGCGAGCGCGCCAATGTCGCCGGCTCGAAGATTTTTAAAAAACTCATCCTCGCCGAGGACTACACCGGCGCCCTCTCCGTTGCCCGACAGCAGGTCGAGGCCGGCGCGCAGATCATCGATGTGAACATGGACGACGGCATGCTCGACGGTGCCGCCGCGATGACGAAATTCCTCAACCTCGTCGCCGCCGAACCCGACATCTCAAAGGTTCCCATCATGATCGACTCGTCGAAATGGGAAGTCCTCGAAGCCGGTCTGCGCTGCGTCCAGGGCAAGTGCGTCGTCAATTCAATCAGCCTCAAGGAAGGCCCCGAGAAATTCAAAGAGCAGGCCCGACTCGTCCGCGCCTACGGAGCCGCCGTGATCGTCATGGCCTTCGACGAACAAGGCCAGGCCGACTCGTTCCAGCGCAAAACCGAAATCTGCGAACGCGCCTACCGCATCCTCGTCGATGAAGTCGGCTTCCCGCCGGAAGACATCATTTTCGACCCGAACATCCTCACCGTCGGCACCGGCATCGAGGA
>JBMTBF010000246.1:0-2629 GCA_049429585.1 Terrimicrobiaceae bacterium
AGGGTGATGGAATTTCGAGAAATCGGCCTTCTTCTTGGGAGCGGCAGGCTTGGCGACCTTCGTTTCCTTCTCGGCTGCATGGCCAAGAGTGAAGGCGAGCAGGACGAGAGCGATTGCCAGTATGGAATAGGGTTTCATGGCTGGTCTGTTGCGGGTGCCTTGGCTTTTTTCTTTTTGCTGTCGTAATCGGTGGAGTCCTCGGGGTGGATCGCCGTCCGGCGCTTCTCCTGGAGGGCATTTCCCAAGTCGGCCGGGGTGTGCTGATTCTTTGTGGTGAGAATTTCAAAGGCCCACGCGTGCTGCGAGGCACCGAGGTCGGCGGGCGGGGTGATGCGAAGACCGTTTTCATCGATCTGCCACTCCACTTTTCCATTCGAGCCGAGGAGGCGGACGGATTCCACATCGGCGGCTGTCCAGCCTTTGGTGGCCTCGATAGTGAACGGTTGGGGCGGTTGGAGGCTGATTGCGTAGAGTTTCTTTCCATTGGTGGGAAGGCCAGATGCGCCTCCGGTTGACCGGTGGTGTGCCAGTAGCGCGAACCGTAGATCGCCGCGCCGTTGATCTTGAGCCAATCACCCATGGCGCGGAGGCGCTCGACCTGCCATTCGGGGATCGTGCCATCGGCGCGTGGGCCGATATTGATCAGGAAATTTCCATTCCGGCTCACGACTTCGATCATTTCGTGAATGACATCGCCGATGTTTTTTTTGAATCGGTAGTCCTCCCGCTCCTCGGCCTCCAGATAGCCGAACGAGGTGCCGAAGGTCGTGCAACTTTGCCATTTCGGGCCGATCTGCTCGAGTCGGAGATTGTCCTTTTCGCGGCATCCCACTCCATCGGGCCAGTTGGGACTCCCGCCCTTGTTGTTGAGATAAACCTCCTGACCGCGGGCGGCGCCTTGATTCATGAAATCGGTAATCATCAACCGAAATTGGTCGTAGAAATATTGGATCTCGGGTTTGAGGATTCCCTTCTTCACATGGTTCCCATCCCTCGTCCAAATCGGCACATCGTCGATCCAGAGGAAATCGGGTTGGTATTTCGTTTCGATCTCCTTCCAGCGCGCCACATAGTCATCCACGAACGCCTTGTTCACATCGAAGGGGCCGTAAAGCGAGGCCGCCTCGGGCACGCGTTCGATCTCTTTGGCGATGTCCGGCCAGGGTTCCCCATCCGCGGCGAAGCCTTTGGAGCTGAAAAATGTGTTGTGGCGCTCGCGGTGGGTGGACGGCGCGTATTTGATTCCGCGTTTCCGCAGGGCCATTCCGAGGTCACCGACCAGATCGCGCTTGGGGCCTTTGTCCATCGCATTCCATGGCGTCAGGTCGGAATCCCAGTTCGCCCAGCCGTCATGGTGCTCGGCGGTCAACACGACATATTTCGCCCCGGCCTCGTCGAAAAGGGCCGCCCAGGCCTCGGGGTCCCATTTCTCCGCCTTGAAATGAGCCACCAAATCCTTGTAGCCGAACTCCGGAGGCGCCGCGCCGAAGCGCTCCTTCAAGACGGGGTAGTAGTGCTGGGGGTGGGCATACATCTCTTTGGGAACATGCTCGGCATACCCTTTGTCGCCTTTTTTGTAGCCGAGCACGCTGTAGGGACCCCAATGGATGAAGATCCCGATTTTCCCGTCCTCGAACCACGCGGGCACCGGCATTTTTTGAAGCGATTCCCAGGAACCATCATACGGAACCGCGGCGCGGGCGGCAGAGATCGCCAGCAGAGTGGCAAGAGCAACTGTGGCGATCGCTTTCAATGCGTGGGTCTACTACTTGGCAAATGACAACTCCACCTTGTCCAGAATCGGCTTGGAGGCGTTCTCGGTGGTGTCGGTGGTTTTCAGCTCGATTTGGAATCCATACCCCGCCGGTAATTTCGACAAATCCAAGGCGGCTGGGGCCTTGGCGACCTGTTTGGCGAATCCGGGCATGTCGTCGTAGCGCTCGTGGAGGTCCTGCCATGGCGTCCACTCGTTGACCTGCCCGTCGTTGTCCGTATCCACACCCACCCGCGCCTCGACCTTTTCCACCCAGGGCCCGGGGCTCACAAAATCCTGCGCGGTTTGATTGAGCAGGTAGAACCGTCCTTCCGCAAAGAGGACATCCGGATCCGGGTGTCCCGCCCCAAAACTGCCGCAGAAGGTGAAGGGCTTGTTGATATCCGAGGAGGTGAACCGCGCGATCTGCATATTCTTATGCCCCGGCGAGCCTGCCTTCTCGAAATCGCCAAAGAGGTAATACTGGCCACCGATCGAAATCGCGGCCCAATCGCCGAACGCGTTTTGCTCGGGCTCGTGGATTGCATACTCGGCGACATTCGTCGGGTAGTTTTCCGGGTCCTCTTTCGTCCAATGCGGATGCTTGAATGTTCCAGTCTTGCCGGTGGGCTTGGTGCGCTGATCCACCGGAGGCGCCTGCAAGGTGAAATTCCCGAGGCCGTCTTGGCTCACCGCGTGGCTGGCGAGCGGCGAATCCCACGCGTGCTTCGAAGCATCGATGGGACTCCAGTCCTCGGAGATCAGGTGGAATTTGCCGTCCAAGCTCCGGATGATCGCGCAGTCGGATCCGTGGGAGGGATCCTTGAATACCAAGCCCATGTCCTGGCCGGGCTTCCCGTCGGTGAGGTCCTCGTC
>JBMTBF010000247.1:0-2625 GCA_049429585.1 Terrimicrobiaceae bacterium
TCACATCATACCAAAAGCATCATGCTTTTGGACCTTTGAATGTGGCGCGGGCGCCTCACCATCTCGCATAAGTCATTCGATGGCAGTTTGAAAACCGGGAATGACCTTATCAAGGTTGGTCTGATTCAGGAAGGGTCTTGCCCAGTTTAGAGGTAAAATCCGAGCAAAAGACTAACCATACAAATTATTTATCTCTATAAAAAAATGCAACACAAAAATCCGAGCATTTTTGGTTTCAAAATACCCTGTAATTCACTTCATGAAGGGTTTTTGAAACAAAAAATGCTCTTTCTGAATTTGCTCTAAACTGGGCAAGACCCAAAAAATTTGCCAACGATTGGTATAAGATCGGATTTTCGTGTTCGGTGGTAAAATTTCAAATTGACTTAGTCAGATGTTGACTAATACTTCAACAATGACCGTGACGATTTACGAAGCCAAAACCCATCTCTCCCGCATTCTGCAACGGGTGGAGCAGGGAGAGGAAGTGGTGGTATGCCGGGGCAAGCAACCGATCGCCCGCATTGTTCCATCCGATTCCGCGAAACCGAAGCGTCCCAGGGTGGGGGAGCCCACTTCGCCGCGATTTGAGATACCCGCCGATGCCTTTGCGCCGCTGGGTGCGGGGGAACTCACGGATTGGGGATTGGCGTGACTCTCCTGCTGGATACTTGCGCCTTCATTTGGTTAACGAGCGCTCCCGAGTTTTTGGGGGCGAAAGCAGCTCAGGCACTGGGCGAACCTTCCAATGATCGGGCGTTGAGCCTGGCCTCGATTTGGGAGATCACGCTCAAGCACCACACAGGCAAGCTCCCGTTGCCATCCCCGCCGGAGGTTTGGATTGAGGAGCAGTTGCGGTTGCAAGATATTGAGGTGCTGCCGATGCAAAGAGTGGTGCTTTATCGCTCGGGAAGCCTGCCGCCAATTCACAAAGACCCCTTCGACCGGGTGATCGCCGCCGAGGCCTTGCATCGCGATCTGCGATTACTTTCCCCGGACGAGCCCTTCGCGAAGTATGGTTGCTCTGTGATTTGGTAGTGCCATAAAATTCGGGATGAGAGAGTTCCGCGCATTCACTTTTTCCGTGGTTGCTTGCAGTATGAAAGTTGGCTTGGACAGATGTTGTTAAACCCGAAAACGGATTTTTAGACAGGAGGACAGGATTTACAGGATTAACAAGAGCGGTTTCCGAAAGCGGTGAACCCCACAAAACGATCAATGGGATTCACTTTAATTCATTCACCCTCTGTGTTCTCTGTGTCCTCTGTGGTTAATTCCGCTGGATTCGGGTTAAATTCACCAACAACGACCGCTCCGGTTGCGCGATTGGCGATTTGGTGGAGATAAGCCGACTCCAGAGGGGAGCGCAGCTAATCAATCAATTTTCGTTTGCACAAGACGAGAATTACATATAAAAACTTCCTATGGTTCGCAGATGTCTGGAAGAAAAAATAGAGCGTGCGCTGAGTCAATTTCCTGCGGTAGTGCTTCTTGGTGCGAGACAGTGCGGAAAGACGACGCTGGCCCGGATGCTTCGGCCAGATTGGAGATACATCGACCTCGAAAAATCTTCCGATTTCGATTTTGTGGAGCGGGATTTTGATTTCTTTTTTGCGAACCATCCGAATCAGGTCGTCTTCGATGAGGTTCAGATGCTTCCGGAGCTTCTCTCCGAGTTGCGCGGGGTGATCGATTCGGATCGTGGCACGAAAGGCCGCTTCATCCTCACCGGCTCCTGCTCGTCTTCGCTTCTCAAGGGTGTCGTGGAAAGCCTCGCTGGGCGTGTGGCGATCATCGAGGTCGGCACGCTCAAGCTCCATGAAATCCACAGCCGGAGTCTCCCGGGAGTTTATCAAATCCTCACCGGGTCGCCTCCCGATCAACACTTGGCTCTGCTTTCCCGGCTGGAAGTCGGCTTCACAAGAGACGAGGTCTTGCAGCACTTTTTAACCGGTGGCTATCCCGAGCCGGTGCTGTCTGGTGATCAGGAATTCCATGCCGCTTGGATGGCCAACTACGAGCGCACCTATCTGGATCGGGATGTTCGCGAACTTTTTCCCCGTCTCAATGCCCAAAACTTCCGGCGTTTTTTGAGAATGCTGTGTGAATTGTCGGGAACAGTCATCAACCGCTCCGAGATCGGGAGGTCGCTCGCCGCCAGCGAGGCTGCGGTGCGGGATTATCTCGATCTCGCCGAGGGCACCTTCCTCTGGAGGAGCATTGGCAGCTTGGAAAAGACCGCCTCCAAATCCTTGGTGAAGATGCCGCGGGGCTATATTCGGGACAGCGGGTTGCTTTGCCATTTGAAAGGCGTGAGAAACTTGGAGCAGCTCCTCACATGGCCTGGCGTGGGGTCGGCCTTCGAAGGCCATATCATCGAAGAAATCCTGCTCGGCCTTGCCGCCGTGGAAAGCATTCCGTGGAAAGCCGCCTACTATCGCACGAGAGGCGGCGCGGAAGTGGACCTCGTTCTCACGCACCCCACGGGCGTGCGAATTCCAATCGAAATCAAATTTGGGATGGCAACAAAACGCTCCGACTTGAATTCTTTGGCGGCATTTATCGATCAAGAAAACTGCCCCTACGGACTTCTCATCAACAATTCCGAGGAAATCCGAATGCTCG
>JBMTBF010000248.1:0-2618 GCA_049429585.1 Terrimicrobiaceae bacterium
ACGAGTCGGTGGTCGCCCTTTTCCGCGATAGCGTGGATGCCCTCCGCCAATCCCTCGCTGCCATCCGCAGCGAACAACCAGCCACTTCATGAAAAAATACAAAGTCGAGTTTTTGGTCGGTCTCTTTGCCCTGCTCTCCCTGGCCGCGCTGGCGTGGCTCACGCTCCAAGCCGGCGCGGGCTCGTTGCCAGCCGGTGAGACCTATGTCATCGAGTCCCGCTTCGCCAACGCCGGCGGGCTCCATTCCGGCAGCAGCGTGCTCATGTCCGGCGTCACCGTGGGCCGCGTGGAGGATATCCGCATGGAGACGACGGACTACAGCGCGATTGTCACCTTACGCATCCTTTCCGCTCTCCGCCTGCCGAGCGACTCGATGGCCTCGATCAAAACCTCGGGCCTCATCGGCGACAAATTTGTTTCCCTCTCGCCCGGCGCGGAAGAAACTTACCTCGAACCCGGCGCTCGGATCACCATGACCGAATCCGCCGTGGACCTCGAATCGCTCATCGGCAAAATGGCCTTCGGGGCGGTTGACAAAGCCAACGAAACGAAAGATCAAACTTCCGAATAACCGCCCGTGAAAACGCTCCGCCTTCTTCTCGCTCTCGTGATCTTGTTGCCCTTCGGCAAGGCCGTTGCCTCGACCGCTGATGCGGAGAATTTTCTCAAAAAATCCGTCGGCGAGGTCGTGGATGTCGCCAAAAAATCCAACAACACGGAAACCCTGGCCGCCGGAGTCCGCCCGATTCTTCTCAAAACCATTAGCTTCGACGCCATGACCCGCCGCGCCGTCGGTCCGGGCTGGCGGCAGTTCTCCGAGCCCGAAAAGAAAGAGGCGATCGCGCTTTTCACCACGCTCATCATTCGCACCTACTCCTCGAAGTTCACTCCCGGCGAGCTGCCGGATGTCGTTTACAAAGCCGCCACCGAAACCGCGCCCGGAAGAGTCGAAGTCTCCTCGACCACGCTTTACAAAGGCAGCCGCTACGAAGTCGTCTACCGCCTTGAGCAACCCGACGGCAATGGCTGGCGCGTCACCGATGTCGTGATCGAGGGCGTAAGCATGATCGCCAACTACCGGGGGCAATTCGACGCCCAGTTCGTCTCCGGGGGAGCAGCGGCCGTCCTCGGCTCCCTCAAGAAATCCGCCACCGCACCTGCCAAATGAACACGCGTCGTTTTGCCTTTTACCTTTTCGGTGCGTTCGCCGCTATTTTCGCCCCGGAAGCTCCTGCCGAGGGCAACCGCATTTACACCTACACCTCCCAAGGCGCCGTGCCGGTGGATTTGAACAAGGGACGCCTCCCGAAAAACTCCTACGAAACCTACTATCTCGAGAGCGCTGTTCCCAATCAGCCCACGCGTCCCGCCGCCACCCCGAAGCCCAAAGCGACTCCCAAGCCAAAGCCCACTCCCAAACCCAAGGCGACACCAAAACCCAAGCCCACCCCGAAACCGACGCCGGTTCCCAAACCAACCCCGGCTCCGAAGCCCACAAAAGCCCGCGCCGCCGAACCTCCAGCACCTACAGCACCGGCCCCCATCGTTGTATCCAAAAAATCCTCCCCCGCGCCATCCGCCCCTCCCGTCAAATCCTCCCCCAAACCCGCAGGTCCGCCCGCCGATGCGCTCGACGATCTCGATGATTACGGCGATGCCCCAAAGATCGCCGACCCCATCCAGCCCGTGAACCGTGGCGTTTTCTGGCTCAACCACCAGCTTTACACCTACATCGCCCGACCGGTTTCGAAGGTCTACCGCACCATCCTGCCGAAGCCCGTTCGCACAGCCGTCCACAATGTCTATGACAATGTCGAGTATCCCGTGCGCGTGGTGAACCACCTGCTCCAGGGCCAGCCCGGCCGTGCCGATCTCGAGACCCGCAAATTCCTTATCAATTCGACCGCCGGCGTCGGCGGCATCCTCAAAGTCTCCGACCGCTTCCCCGACCTCGCCGAGCTTCCTGCCGCCGACACCGGCCAGACCTTTGCGAAATGGGGCATCGGCCACGGACCCTACCTCGTCCTTCCCGTCATCGGTCCCCGCAGTGCGCGCGACACGGTCGGGCTCGCCGGAGATGTGGCTCTGAACCCCCTCACATGGGTTCCGATCGGTGGCGTGGCCCAGGCGATCTCTATCCCGCTCTCGACGCCGAACACCGTTCGCAATGTCGATAGCCGCCTCAACGCCTACGACGCCGCCACCGAGAACGCCGTCGATCCCTACCTCTCGCTGCGCGGCTCCTATATCCAGTATCGCGACCGCGCCGCCTCGAAGTAGGTCCTCACCCCCCGCCCGAGGGCGTTGCCAACCTTCGCTCGTTTGCTAGAGTCAGAGCTTCTTAATCCGATTTCCCATTTCATGAAAACGCTCGTCATTGGACACCGCAACCCCGACATGGATTCCATCGTCTCCGCGCTCGGTTATGCGGAATTCAAACGCGCCACCGGAATGGAAAATGTGGTTGCCGCCCGTTGTGGAAATACCAACGCCCGCATCGATTTCGCCCTCCGGAAGTTCGGCGTGGACGCCCCGGCATTCGTTCCCGATGTCTACCCGCGCGTGGAGGATGTCATGCAGCGCAATGTCGTGAGCATTCACCGCGACGCCCCGATTTA
>JBMTBF010000249.1:0-2614 GCA_049429585.1 Terrimicrobiaceae bacterium
TGGAGCTTGGTGTAAATGTTACGCACATGGGCGGCCACCGTGAAGGAGCTGATCTGAAGCTGGTCGGCGATTTGCTTTTTGACCAATCCCTCGGCCAGGAGCTTGAGAATCTCCAACTCCCGGTCGGAAATGAGTTGCCCCTCCTCGGAGACCGGGTGCTTTTCGCGCAATGTCTGGAGGATGCAATGCGCGACCTTCGGGTCGAGGGCCGCACCACCCGCCATGACATTCCGGATGCTTTCCTTGACCTGCTGGATGTCGGCGGATTTCAGCAGGTAGCCCGAGGCGCCGGCCGAGATCGCCGCCACCACATCCGCCTCCCGGTTGGATTGGCTGAGCACGAGGATTTTCGCGGTGGGCGCCTTTTCCAGCAGGCGCGGGATGGCGGCCAGGCCGCTCATGCCCGGCAGGTTCAAATCCAGCAGGATGAGGTCGGGGCGATCCTCCCCTTCGCCGATGCGCGAGAGCACATCCAACGCCCGCTCCGCCGTGCCGGTGGCCAGAAGGAACTTGAATTCGGAATCCCGGCTGAAGCCGATCTCGACCACCCGCCGGTATTGCGGACTGTCTTCGATCAAGAGGATGTTTACCGGTGCGGTTTCTTCAATCATGGGTTTTTGGGGTTAGGCGGCGGAGTAGGGCAAACAAAGAGGGCCGGGGGCGGCGCAGCTGGAGCCTGATCGCGGCCCCACCCGCGTCACCCTTGGGGAAGGTGATCTTCCCGCCGAGCAGGCGGGCGCGGCGTTTGAGCGATTTCGGGGACGAGCCATCGAGACCGCGGCCGTTGTCCTCCACAAGCAATTCGATCGATTTCGCGTCCGTGCGCAGCGTGGCCCTCACGCGGCTGGCCATCGAGTGGCGGCTGATGTTGACCAGGCACTCCTTGTAAAAAAGAAAGAGGTCGTGGAGGAATGTGCCGCGAAGGCCCTGCAGGTGCTCTTCACCAACCACCTCCAGGCTCCATTCGATGTCGGCAAGGGTCCGGCTCGAGATGTTTTTCATATCCTCGGGGAGCTTTTGACCGAGGTGGGTTGTCTGTTTTTCGATGCAATACCTCGCCGCCACGGCGGTGCTCTCGACCAGGTCCTTGATCTCCTTCAGCAGCTTGTCCAATTCCTCGGGCGAGTGCCTGTCCTCGGAGGCCATCCCCGCCAGCATGTTGATGGAGTGAAGATTGGCGCCGAGTTCGTCGTGCAGGTCCGCCGCGAAACGCTCCCGCAAGGCCGCGATTTGCCGCATCTTGCCGATTTGCAGCAGGAGCGCCGCGAAAAGCCCGCCACCGAGCGCCAGCCCGACCAGCCAGCCCAGGATCACGAGCTGGGTTTTTTGTCGCGCATAGTGGCTCTGGATTTCCCGCGTGACCCGCGGCAACTCCCTTTCCAGATCATGGCGGCGGGCCAACTCCCCGACCCATTGTTGCAACGGCAGAACCGGGCCGAGCAGGTTGAGTCCGTCCGTTGCGGACTCGCTGCGCCGGCTCAACTCAGCTCCCGCGACGCGAATGGGCTTCCCAAGCGCGACATTCCGGCCGTCGGATAAAACCTCGATCTCGGCGAAGCCGAAGATCGCCGTGGATTCATGATTCCTCAGCGAGACAAGACGGAGATACCGGCACCGGGTTTCCGGGAAGGGAAGCATCAGCATCGCCCCCGAATCGATGGAGCCTTTTTTGAGGCGATCGACCAGCACGACCGCGTCGGAGAAATCCTCGCGATTGGCTCCCTCAATCACCAAGTGTTCGGGAATTCCATAATCGGCGGCAATGTCCCTTGGCGCCGTCCGCCGCGAATCGATCGCCAAGAGATTGATTTGATGGATCGGCAGGGACTCGCCCAAATCGATGTCGAGCGACAGGGGTTCCTCCGACTCCCTCCAGGCGATGAAGGGCACGCTGGATTCCCCTCCCGCCGAATGCATCCCGTAGGGCATGTAGCCATCCGTGAGCGCCATGCGGGACCGGCGGCCCGGTTCCTTACAAAGACTCGAGGCCGTCACTTCGGCATTCAGGGCCACATTCTTTCCGCCGGAGAAGACCAGAACCTCGGCAAGTTGAAGATTGTAAAAGTCGTCTTGAATCCGCTTCGACAGGCGCGAGACCTCGATGCGCACCCAGGAGGCGGTCGTATCGCAAGGGATCACCAGCGGCGCGCTGCGTGGCAGGTGGCCATCCCCTTCCCGAAACGAGGCCAACTCCGTTTCCTCCCCGCTGTCACCACCACCCGCCACCACCCGGAATTCGAGCGGAAACCCGCCCGCCCCGTAGGCGGCGCTCTCCAGTTGCCACAGCAGCGGCACCAGCACGACCTCATCGATCCTCGCGGGCGCTCCCCAATCCACTTGCACCCACTCGCGGTGCTCCGGGTCGTTGTAGTGGGCCGACTCGAATCCCACCGACCCCTGGCCCTCCTCGATATTTTCAAAAGCCAGACTCCCCAGTTCCTGCCGTATCTCCCGGGACCGGGCCTGAAGAAATTCCAAGGATCTTTCCCCCTGGGGAGCAGGCTGCGGCGCAATGGTTCCCCCTTGCAAGCCAAGCGGCATGCCGCACGAGAACGCCAAGAGAAGGCGCCACCACAACGCGGACATGCCGGGCAACCGGGGAAAAACCATGCCA
>JBMTBF010000250.1:0-2609 GCA_049429585.1 Terrimicrobiaceae bacterium
TCGCGCCGAAACTTTCGCCATGAAAAACCCGTCCATCCTCGAGAGCCAGAATCGCAATCATGCGCGGGTTTCTAGCATGTGCTGGGCGCTGTTGGAATAGGTTTCGCTATCCGCCGGCGGCGACTTGCAGGATTTCCAGGCGGTCGTTTTCCGCGACGGCGATCTTGGACCAATCGGCACGACGCGGAGCTATCCCATTGTGCTCGATAAGGATCATGGTGGGCTCGAGACCGAGCGAGGGGGCTATATCGGCGAGGGTTTTCAAATCGGAGAGGTCACGGGATTCGCCATTGATGTGGATTTTCATCGGGTGCCTCCGAGGATTTCGGCGTCCCAGTCCTTCCAAACGGGTTCGAGGCCGAGTTTTTGAAGAACGCCTTCGACGGTTCGGGCGTCGCGGTCATCGGAAATGCTGAATTGTTCGGTGGCGGATTCTCCTCCAGTGCCGGGCTGGATCTTTCCTCGAACCGTAATGTGAAGGGATTCCTTGCCCTGACCAGTGTAGCCGCCGGGTTCGGTGTGGCTGCCGGCGCTCATCATGGTAATGCCTAGCGGGGCGACGAGGTCGCGCAAGGTGGAGGGTTCCCGGGTGCTGAGGACGATGCCGACGGCGGGGAAGGCCACTCGCAGGGCGCAGAGGAGTTGGATGAACTCGCGGTCTGGAAGGGGATTTTCCGGCTCGAATTCCCCCGCGCAGGGACGAAGGCGGGGAAGGCTCACGGTGAGTTGGGATTTCCAACAAACGCGCTGGAGGTATTCCAGATGGGCGGCGAGGGCGAGGGCTTCGAATCGCCAATCGGCCAAGCCGAACAGCGCGCCAATCCCGATCCGGCGGAAGCCCGCCTCGTGCCCACGCTCGGGACAATCGAGACGCCAGTCAAAATCCTTCTTTGGTCCAGCGAGGTGCATTCGCGCGTAGGTCTCGCGGTGATAGGTCTCTTGATAAACAACAAGACCCTCGGCGCCGGCTTGGACGAGCGGTTTGTAGTCGGGGGTCTCCATTGGTGCGACCTCGATCGAAAGGGACGGAACGATGGGCCGCAAGCGTTCCAGGCACATTTCGAGATAGGGGCCGGAGACGAATTTCGGGTGCTCGCCCGCGACGAGGAGGATGTTTCGAAAACCCTCGGTTACGAGGTGGCGGGCTTCATTTTCAACCTGGTCGATTTCGAGGGTGACTCGCTGAATAGCGTTTTCACGGGAGAACCCGCAGTAGGTGCAGGAATTAATGCACTCATTCGACAGGTAGAGCGGGGCGAAGAGCCGCATCGTCCGTCCGAAGTGGCGGCGCGTGGTGGCTGCGGAACGCGCCGCCAGGGTTTGGAGCGATGTGTCGTCCATCGGCTCCAGCAAAAGCTCGAATGCCCGCAGAAGCGGGGATTTTTGGCGGAGTGAATTGTCGAAAATCTTGGAAAAACCCATCAGGTGATCCGCGCAAGGCGGTTGATGCATTTAATCAATGAAGCGGTGCCCGACGGCAAGCGGTGAATCGTTTCCGAGGCGAAATTGACGGCCGGAGGTTTGGCTACTTCATCTCGCGGATGCTGCCTTTGCTGGCGTTGGCCAGTTTCCGGAGTTCCTTCAAATCCTCATCCTTGGGTTCGAAAGCGATGAAGTTGATTCGAGCCGGCTTGCCTCTATCGTCCTCGATTTTCTCGATGGCTTTTTTCAACTCTTTCCAAGGAATGCCAGCGGGATATTGCTCGGATTGGAAACTCCCGTCGGAAACGATAAAAATCACATCGGGCTTCAGATTTTGCGCCAAGTTGAGGACGCCAAGCAATCCGCTACGGTCATCGTCTTTCGCTGCCTTGGTTGGAACTTTCCCGAATTTCTCATTGATCCATTGAGTCGCGGCCTGGCGGTTCGGGTTGCTGGCTGGGACCAGTTCCTCGCTAAAGCCCACCATAAGGCGCGAGAACTGGATCATTCCGAACCGGGAGGTAATCGGGAGGCTCTTGAGAAGGCTCTGGATTTCCACGCCGATCTTGTCGAATGGAATGCCCGCCTTTTTGGCCTTGTTCTCTACTGATGTGGAGACATCCAGTGCCAGCAGGACTCGCTGACCGTTCGAATCCAAGCCAAGAAAGCTTAATCCTTTCCCGCCAAAACCTCCGCTGCCTGCGGCCGCTGCACCGGATTTGGCACCGAGGGCATCGGTGTTGGAAATCGACGCCATTTGGTCGGCGAGGAGTTGAGAGGGATCGAGGGGTAGCATTTGGTCAAGCGGCATGGCAGGAAGATCGGGTAGGGAGAACTTGGTTGGCCTGGAGCTTTGCATCTTGTCGCTGAGTGTCGGCTTCGGCGCGATGGCATCGAAAGAGGCCATATTCATTTTGTGTTCGCGCTTCTTGGCGGGCAGTCGGACATCTTTTTTCACCATGAAATTTGCCGGCGGGGGGAAGATGTATTTCGCCACGATGAAAATTCCGGCCACAACGCCTGCGGCAACATGAAGGAGGACGACGCCGATGAGAATGGAGACGACCATCCGGAGGCGGCGTTTTTTGGCTCCGGCGTCTTCGTTGAGCAGGATTTCGATTTTCTCCATGGCGCTAGTCCTCCTCCTGTGAGGAGTCGGCGAAGGTGACTCCGGTGATTTCGGCGAC
>JBMTBF010000251.1:0-2596 GCA_049429585.1 Terrimicrobiaceae bacterium
GCCCGCGACAACGGCATGGTCATCCCGCCCATCGCCATTCGCGATAGCTTGGAACTCGAACCGAACGAATACCGATTCCTCCTTCGCGGCAAACCGATCGCCCACGCGACCGTCATCCCGAACCGGTGGCTCGCGATGAATGTCAGCGGCAGCCATGTGAACCTCAAAGGCGTTCCCACCCGCGAACCCGTTTTCGGCATCGAAGCCGTCTGGATCGCCGAGGAGGAAAAACGCACCGCCGAGATCAACGGCTACAGCGTCGTTGATGCCGTCTCGGTTCTCATCACGCACCTCGCCGAATCCCTCAAACAAAGCGCCCACCTCATTCTGAGCCGCCAGGAGGTCCAAGCCCTCATCGACCGCGTGAAGGAAACCAACCCCTCTCTCGTCGCCGAACTCCTCCCCGACCTCGTCAATCTCGGCATCATCCAGCGCGTTCTCCAAAATCTCCTCCGCGAGGGCGTGCCGATCAAAAACCTCCCGCTCATCCTCGAAGCCGTCGCCGACTACGCCACCGTCACCAAAAACCCCGACGAACTCTCCGAGCAGGTCCGCAAGCGCCTCGGCACCTATTTCATCGCCCAATACGAGTCCGAGCCGGGCCTCATCAAAGCCGTCACGCTCGACCCCCGCATGGAGCAAACCCTCATCACCCGCATCCAGCGCTCGCATTTCGAGACCACCCTCGCGCTCGATCCCCAAACCGCCCAATATCTCCTGCGCGAGCTCACCATCCGGTCGAACTCCATGGCCGAGCAGGGACTCCTGCCGACCGTGATCGTCAGCGCGGAGCTCCGCCTCGCCTTCAAACGATTCTTCGAGCCCTCGCTTCCGAAGATCCATGTCCTCGCCTACCAGGAACTCCCCTCCCAAACCGAAATCCAAAACATCGGCATCATCACCCCGCCGGTCGGACAAGGCGGCGAGCAAAACCAGCAGGTCGCGGCCTAGCCGAATCCTCCCGCGGCGAAACAACATTTTCGCCTGCGAAATTCCCGACACCTGCTAGTTTCGCCCAATGAATTCTAGTTTTCACACTCTCCCTCTGTGATCTCTGTGTCCTCTGTGGTTAATTCATCGAAATGAAATCGGCCGGGGAAATGTCACCTGCAGATATGCGTGCGGAAATCTTCCGCGTCGCCAAGCTCTGCGCCCCCTGCCTCGATTCCATGGGGCCCGCCACTTTCCACGGAAATCCGGCCAACTCGTCAGAACTCACCAATTGGCTCAGCTCGGTATGGACACCCTGCGTCTCGCCGGCGCTTCAAGCCGCCCATGCCGCCGCAAAAATCGGTAGCCGCGAGTTGATTGAAGCCGACCTCCGGGTTGATCTCCAACTTGCCGGCCCCTTGGCCAAAACCTCCCGCGCCGCCGGGCGCCAACTCGCCACCCAATTCCTCGCCCCCGCCAGCGAACCCGCTCTGCTCAAATTCATAGCCGCCGTGAAAACCAATTCCTCCCCTGGCCATCTCGCCGTCGTCTTCGCCGCCAGGGCCGCCATTTTCCACATCCCTCTGCCAACCACTCACGCCGCCCTGCTTTTTCTCGAAATGCGCGCTGCACCGATCGACTCGCTCTGGCCGATCCTCGAGGATTGCCTCGCCACGGAAAAAAACTCCTGGCCTTCTCTCCACGCCGCCTGACCCTCGCCCATGCCCGCGCTCGACACTCCCGAAATCGAAACCAAGGACAAGGCCGACCTTGATTCCGTCTGGAATGTTGTGGTGCACAACGATCCCGTGAATCTCATGAGCTATGTCGCCATGGTCTTCCGCCGCGTCTTTGGATTTCCACGCGAAAAGGCCGAACGCCACATGATGGAGGTCCACAAGAATGGACGATCGATCGTCTGGAGCGGATGTCGCGAGGAGGCCGAGTTGTATGTCCAACAACTCCACTCCCACCTCCTCCTCGCCACACTGGAAAAAGCCCCGCGCCAATGAAAATCGGCATCAGCATTCTCGAGGACGGCGGCGTTCTATTCGAGGGAATCGATCCCCTGCTCCACCAAATGCTCTCCGAAATCCGCTCCGCTGCCGAGTTGGACGATCCCCGCGTGGAGGCGAGATTTTACCAATCGCCTACCACTGATCCCGAGTCCGAGGACTTGCGCGAGGATTGGAAGGCATTCGTCCAACCCGACCTCCACAGCGCCTTCGCATCCTCGCGAGAAGTGGTGGAGGCCGACCTCCGCCGCTCGTCATCCGATAAAAACGGCCACCGCACCCTGCTTATTCCGCGCAACCACATTGACCATTGGCTCGGCGCCCTCAACCAGGCCCGCCTCGCCCTCGTCGAATACCACGGCTTCAGTGAGGCCGAAATGGGACGCCAGCCCGAAAATCTCGAGAGCCCTCGCGACTACGCCCTCCTCCAACTCGGCATCTATGGTCTCATACAGGAATGGCTCGTCTCGCTCCTCGACTGAGCCCGGGAAAGCACTTTTTTACGTCCAATATCCCGATTTTTATCAAGTTTCCATTGCCACAAAATTTGCATGCTACTGCTTCACAACGATATTAGCTTTTGACCCTTTTGTTACATCTTTTAGTCCTTTTAGAATGTTCTCTTTAGGACAAAAGACGATGAAGTTAAT
>JBMTBF010000252.1:0-2551 GCA_049429585.1 Terrimicrobiaceae bacterium
CGCCTCGACGCCTACATCGAAAACATGATCAGCCTCTGGGATGTCGCCGCCGGAATCCTCCTCGTCGAAACCGCTGGCGGACGCGTGGACATGCAGCCCCACGCCTCCCTCCCCGAGAAATACTCCATCGTCGCCTCCAGCGGCAAAATCGACCTCGGCCTCGAATGATCGCCACCGGCATCGGCTATGATGTCCACCGCCTCGTCGCGGACCGGCCCCTGGTGCTCGGTGGGGTTGAAATCCCCCACCCTCTCGGATTGGACGGCCATTCGGACGCCGATGTGCTCTGCCACGCCATCGCCGATGCCCTCCTCGGTGCCGCCGGCGAACCCGACATCGGCCACCTTTTTCCCAACACCGACCCCACCATCCGTGGAATCAGCAGCCTCGAAATCCTCCGCCGCGTCCGCGAGCTTTTGGACAAAAAATCAATCCGTCTTCACAACATCGACGCCACCTTGATCGCCGAGGAGCCCAAAATCTCCCCGCATCTCGCCTTGATGAAAGACCGCGTCGGCAGCGCGCTGGGCCTCCCCCCCTCCCGGATCGGCATCAAAGCCACCACCAACGAATCCCTCGGCTTCCTCGGCCGCAGCGAAGGCATGGCCGCCCTCGCCACCGCCTGCGTGGACCGGCCGGAGGAGTAGAGTAGCTCGGACCCACACCAACTACTTCCAAAAATTCCTCGCAAAAAAGAATGGCACTGCGCGGCTCGCTCGTTTTATTGTCCGCCCTCCAAAAACACGCGTCCCTAGCTCAATGGTAGAGCAGTTGACTCTTAATCAATTGGTTCCGGGTTCGAGTCCCGGGGGGCGCACTTCTCTGCGACAAGCAGTTGCGAGGAAAAAATTTTGGGGGGCTGTTTTTTAGGTTTGCCATTATTTTGCCACTTTTTCGGCCTGCCCTGCCCTGATACCCCGCTTCAAATTCCGTTTGCCTGAAGCGGCTTCAATTGTTTGAATTTCCGCATGAGCACCCCCGCTCCCTCCATAGAAATCTATCCCAGTGAAGAAATCGACTGGATGGACCTGCCATTACTGGTCCGGGAATTGACGAGGTTGCAGGATTTGGCCTATCCCGACAGTCCGAACGACACGGTTCGGAAATTTGTGCCGCTTGTTGCTTCTTGGTTCGATGGGGCGCACTCCCGGCTTCAAGCGAATGACACCTGCTACCATGACATCGACCACACGCTTCAAGTGCTCCTCTGCTGGGTGCGGCTCATGGCCGGGCGTGCCGTATCCATGGATCATCCCAGGGTCCCATTTGCGCTCTACCGCCTCGGATTGGTTGCGGTTTTGCTGCACGACATTGGTTATTTGAAAGAGCGTGAGGACCTGGAGGGAACCGGCGCCAAATTCACCTTCATCCACGAGGAAAGGGGCTGTCAATTTATTGACCAGGAATTGCCGGGCTTGGGATTCTCGCCTGCGGACATTGGATCCATCCAGCGGTTCATCCGTTGCACCGGCCCACGGGCTGATTTGAATGCCATTCCCTTTGCCTCCGAAGCGGAGCGGGTTGTCGGTATGGCTGTTTGCACCGCCGACTACATTGGCCAGATGAGTGATCCAGACTATGTCAAAAAACTCCCCTGTCTTTTTCGGGAGTTCGAGGAAAGCAACGACTATTGCGGAGTTCCCCTGGAAGACCGTCTTTTCCTGTCGGCCGAGGACCTGATCTCGAAAACCCCTCAATTTTGGACCGATTTCCTGATTCCGCGTCTCGATAACGAGTGCTCTCAAGTCTATCGTTCGCTTGGCCATCCCGTATCCGAAGGGATGAATCCCTATTGGAACCGAATCACGGCCAACATCGATAGAATCCAGGCATCCCTGTAAAGCCTCCCTCTCCTCCAGATTGGCATTTCCCGCCCGGGGTGGAGTTTCTTTTCCATCGGGAAATTTCAGACTCCAACCGGGTGCCAGGTGGTTTTGGGTTCGAGGAAATGGCGGATTTGGTAGAGGCCTTGGGCGTCGTCCGCGAACCAGTCAACGGACTTTTCGGAGGGTAGAAAAACCGTTCGCTTCACATGCTCGGCGGCCCCCAGTTGGATTTCCGCGCGCTCGGCTTTGTTCGCAGCAGCGTAAACAGCGCGCAAGTGGGCGTGGGTGACCATCGTGGGGAGGATGTCGGCCCGGGTGCCGGTGAGGAGATTCACGACGCCGCCGGGGAGGTCGCTGACGGCAAGGATTTCGCCAAGGAGGATGGAGGGGTAGGGTTGGCTGTGGGAGGCGAGGGCGATGACCGTGTTGCCGCTCGTAATCGCGGGGAGGATCATCGAGAGCAGGCCGAGGAGCGGGGATTCCTCGGGGGCGAGAATGCCGATCAGGCCCATGGGCTCCATGACGGTGAAATTGAAGTGCGGAGTGGAGACGGGGTTCACACTGCCGAGGAGGGACTCGTATTTATCGGTCCAACCGGCGTAGTGGACTGTTCGGTCGATCGCGGCACGGATTTCGCGCGAGGCGGCAGCGGCATTCGGGGTGGTGAGCGAAATGGCGGCGGCGAGTTCGTCGGCGCGGGATTCGAGCATTTCCGCGATGCGGTA
>JBMTBF010000253.1:0-2510 GCA_049429585.1 Terrimicrobiaceae bacterium
AAAAAAGGCTTTGAATGCGAGGCCTAGTTCTCCGACTGAAATGGCATCCACGGCGGACTGAAAGCCCTTCATCGCATTCTCCCCGCCGAGAAAGGCGTCGGCGAGGTTTTGGCCGATCTTGGCGGCGTCGATGCGGGAGAGCGCCGACGTGATGGCGTCGATGGCGGGGAGGGCTTTGTCGAGGATGCCTGCGGCGAAGTCGCGGACTTTCTCGCCGATGGTTTTGAAGCGGTCGGAAACGGCGTCAAAGGTGGCGTTGCGGCGGTCCATGATCTCGGCCATGGAGCCGACGGTGTCGCGGGCTTCGGAGAGTTCGCCGTCGAGGTTGGTGAGGAGCGGGAGGAGTTCGGCGCCGCTCTTGCCAAAGACTCCCATGGCGGCGGCGGCGCGCTGGGTGGGGTCGTCAATCGATTGGATGCCGGAGGAGAGGATTTTGAGTTGCTCGGTGGGGAGCTTGCCTTCGAGTTCCTCAACCTTCACGCCCATGGCGGCGAAGGCATTCGCGGCGGTGCCGCTGCCGTCTCGGGCGTCCTCGATGTTTTTTTGCATCTTGGCGATCGAGCTGCCGACTTTGTCCGCGCCGATGCCGGAATTGTCGAAGGCGCGCTCGAGCACGAGGAGCTTGCCTGCGGTCTCGCCGGTGGAGGCGGAGAGGTCGGAAAGGCGGCCGCCGAGGTCGAGGGCGTCGGTGAAGCCTTGGATCGTGCCGCGCACGGCGGCGAAGGCGGAATCGAGGACTGCGGTAAAGGCTTTGGCGGCGATTTGGCCGAGGCCCACGGCGGCAACGAGCTTTCCGAATCCCATGCCGCTCTGCTCGCCCATTTTCTCGCTCTTGTTTCCGGCGTCTTGGATGTCCTTGCCGAGTTCGCCGACTTTGTTGCCGGTGCCTGCGGACTCATTGCCGATGGCTTGGAGTTGCTTCTCGAGGCGCTCGACTTGGCCGAGCCGCTTCATGGTCGATTCCAATTCCTCAAAGGAGAGTTCGCCACTCTTGACCTTCCCCTCGAGGGTCTGCATCTCGCCTTGGATTTTTTTCAGGCTTTCCTGCAGCCCGACATCCTTGGCTCCGAATTCTACGCTGACATCGGCCATGGCTTACGCGGCCTCCTGGAGTTTGGTTTGGCGGTGTTTAAGAATGCGCTCCATTTGCTTTTTCATTTTGCCTGCGACGATCGAGAGGCCTTGGAGCTTTTCGGTTTCACGCAAAACCTTGTCGGCATATTTGCAGGTGTTCGTCAGAAATACGGTGGGGGCTGAAGTGTTGGAGGTGTTGTCTCGAACTTCGCCTAATCCATAGTCTCCGAGGTGCCGAGTGACCCATCCGGGAATTTCTCGGGTCATAGAACCAGAGACGACTTTTTTTAATTTGTTGGCACAAGTCGCCCAGCCAGATTTGGCCAAGCCGACACGCGCAAATCGAGTGGCGACAAAAGCGGCGAGTTCGCTTTTCGGGACAAAGTATTTATTGATGAATTTCCAGCGGCCGATGTTGTGGGTGTCACCACCGGCCGCGCTCATTCGCCCATTTACGAAATTTGCTCGGTGAATCGACGCGATATCTGAGACGCCCGCACCAGGTAGAAAATGAGCGCGGTCTATGCCGTAGACCGTCCCGTCTTTTGTTGCATGAACGGTAATATAGTCACTGGTGCTGAAATTCTCTGCGTAAGCTTCTTGCCGTGGCGTAATATGGGCAAATAGCCCGGCACGCCCTTTTCCTTTTCCTGAGCTTCTTTTCCCGCCATAAATATCCGTGGAAATGGCTTTTTCGCCTATCTTTTCCTCGCCAGATTTATTTCCAAACGGCTGAGTGCGGCGGGCAAATTCGACACACAAGAGCCGAGCATTCATGTGGACGGCGTCGGGGATCGTGGTTTCACGGATCTCGGCGTAGTCTTTCATGATCTGCTCAAACTTGAGGTTTTCTAATTTGATTTTGGGCATCTCAGGTCAGGTTCTCGAAAGCGGCTTCTATGGCTGCCAGGGAGTCAAAATCGGCGGCGCGGTTGTTTCGGCCCCAGACTCGCTTGCGGCCGTGCGCGAAGTCGTCGGCGTGGAGGATTTGAAGGCCCGCCGCGAACGGGAGGTCTTCGAGGATTTCGCGGAAGCCCCAGCCGGTGATCTTGGCGATGCGGTAAACATAGCTCGCGATCCAGCCGGGGCTGTTTAGTTTCCCGCCGAATCCTTCGCGCCGGGTTGGCTGCTGTAGCTGGCGAAGTATTCGTTCGTGCGCTCAAGGCAGAGGCTTTGGAGGTCGGCGATTTCTTGGGCACTGGGAGATTGTTTTTCCATCCAATCATCCACGGCGGCGGCGAAGCGGGAGAAGTCGTTGACCACGGCACGCACGCTGGCCTTGGGAGCGCCGTGGATGAAGCCGAAGCCGGAGGCGCGCCACATGATATCCATGTCGGTCGTGAGGATTTTGTTGCGCTGCATCCAGGAGATTTCCAAGGCTGCGGTGGGGCGGAGTTCCCAGCGGGAGAGCTTCTGCGGGCCGCTGGTCATGGCTT
>JBMTBF010000254.1:0-2507 GCA_049429585.1 Terrimicrobiaceae bacterium
CGCAACATTCTTGAAAATCCCGGCTGGTATACCGCCTACACGCCCTATCAGGCCGAGATCGCACAAGGCCGTCTCGAGGCGCTTCTGAATTTCCAGACGATGGTTTGTGACCTCACCGGGATGCAGATTTCCAATGCCTCCCTGCTCGACGAGTCCACCGCTGCCGCCGAGGCGATGACGCTTTGCCACGACATCAAGGGCGGCGATGCGATTTTCGTCGCCGACCATGTCCATCCCCAAACCCTCGCTGTTCTTCAAACCCGCGCCGAGCCGCTTGGGATCAAGGTTCTCACCGGTCCTGCTGAAAAACTTCCCGCCGAACCCTTCTTCGCCGCCCTCTTTCAATACCCGGCTACTGATGGTTCGATTGGCGATTTGGAAAAACTCGTCGCCGGCACCCACGCGGTAGGCGCGCTGGCCATTGTTTCCGCCGACCTCCTGGCGCTGACCCTCCTGAAGCCTCCCGGCGAATGCGGGGCCGATGTCGTGATCGGTTCGAGCCAGCGCTTTGGCGTCCCTCCCGGCTACGGCGGGCCGCACGCCGCGTTCCTCGCAACCCGTGATGAACACAAGCGCCGACTCCCCGGCCGTCTAGTCGGTGTTTCCAAAGACGCCGCCGGCAATCCGGCTCTGCGCCTCACTCTCCAGACCCGCGAGCAACACATCCGCCGCGACAAGGCGACCAGCAATATTTGCACCGCCCAAGTTCTCCTCGCCGTCATGGCGTCGATGTATGCCGTCTATCACGGCGCCGAGGGACTCCGCTCCATTGCCGAGCGCATCCACCGCCACGCCGCCAATCTCGCCGAGTCGCTCAAAAACGCCGGCCACATCGTCCACCACGCCGCGTTTTTCGACACGATCAGCGTGACTCCGAAAAACGAGTCTGCCCCCGCTTTGGTGGGCCGTGCCGCAAAGGCCGGCATCAACCTCCGTCTCCTCAACCCGACGACGATCACCATCTCGCTCGACGAAACCACCGAGGATCTAGCTGCATTGCTCGAACTCTTCGGCGCGACGCTTGCCGAATCTTCGGCTAAAACTCCCCGCCGCACCTGGCCCTTCCTCACCCACCCGGTCTTCAACACGCACCACACCGAGACCGAGATGCTCCGATACATCCGCCGTTTGCAGGCGAAGGACCTCTCGCTCACGACCTCCATGATCCCGCTCGGTTCGTGCACGATGAAGCTCAATGCCACCTCCGAGATGCTCCCGGTCACCTGGGACACCGTCTCCTCGCTTCACCCCGCCGCGCCCGCCGACCAATCCCTCGGCTATCAAAAAATGGCTCGCCAGCTGGAGGAATGGCTCGCCGAAATCACTGGATTCGCCGCCGTTTCGCTCCAACCGAACGCCGGCTCACAAGGCGAATACGCAGGCCTTCTCGCCATCCGCGCCTGGCACCGCTCTCGCGGCGAAACCCAGCGCACCGATTGCCTCATCCCCGTTTCCGCGCACGGCACAAACCCAGCCAGCGCCGTCATGGCGGGAATGAAAGTCGTCCCCGTCGCCTGCGACCAATCCGGCAACATCGACCTCGCCGACCTCCGCTCCAAAGCCGAAGCCCACCGCGACACACTCGCGTGCGTGATGGTCACCTATCCTTCGACGCATGGTGTCTTCGAGGAAGGAATCCGTGAAATTTGCGAGATCGTCCACGCCGCAGGCGGTCAGGTTTACATGGATGGCGCGAACATGAACGCCCAAGTCGGCCTCTGTCGTCCCGGAGATTTCGGCGCCGATGTCTGCCATCTCAATCTCCACAAAACTTTCTGCATTCCGCATGGCGGAGGTGGCCCTGGTGTCGGCCCCATCGGCGTGGCCAAGCACCTCGCGCCCTTCCTCCCCGGTGATCCGCTCGCGAATCACAGCGCCGTCGGCCCTGTCTCCCAATCGAACCTCGGCAGCGCGAGCATCCTCGTCATTTCCTGGATGTATATCGCGATGATGGGCCCCCGCGCCCTTCGCGATGCCACAGCCGTTTCGATCCTGAGCGCGAACTACATCGCCACCCGCCTCGAAAAATATTTCCCCATTCTCTACCGAGGCAAATCGAACCGCGTCGCCCACGAATGCATCCTCGATTTGCGCGAGTGGAAACAACGAGCGGGGATTGAGGTCGAGGATGTCGCGAAGCGCCTGATGGATTTCGGATTCCATGCCCCGACGATGAGCTGGCCGGTCGCCGGAACGCTCATGGTCGAACCGACCGAAAGCGAATCCCTCGCCGAAATCGACCGTTTCTGCGACGCCATGATCACAATCCACGCCGAGCTACTCGCCATCGAATCCGGTGCGCTCGACAAAACCAACAACCCGCTCAAAAACGCCCCGCACACCGCAGCGGCCGTCACCGCCGACGACTGGACGCGACCCTACCCGCGCTCGCAAGCCGCCTGGCCCGCCCCATGGCTCCGCCAGCACAAATTTTGGCCCAGCGTCGCCCGCATCGACAATGTCCACGGCGACCGCCATGTCTTCTGCTCCTGCCCGCCCATGGCGGG
>JBMTBF010000255.1:0-2506 GCA_049429585.1 Terrimicrobiaceae bacterium
CGCCGATTTCAGAAAGCGCGTGTTTTAGGCTCCGCCTGGCCGGTGGCTCGTCATCGAGGATCAGGACTTTCATTTCGTTTTCAACCTTTGCGCACCATGGCGAGGGCCTGGGACGGCGTGATCGCCTTGATGGGCGAGTAACTGTAGTCCCGAATATTTCTGGTTACGATGAAATGAGCTTTAAAAAGGATCGCGGCAGCTGCCTGCATGGCATCCTCGAGATCGCGAAAGTTCAATTCCAAGGCCGAAAGCATGTGTTCCCGGCCCGTGCGAGGAATCTCGACAAATCCAAGCAAGTCGCGAAGGAATCCGCGCGAGTCGCCACGCGTGATGTAGATAATATTCGATAACGAATGCCAGGAAACCGCGCAGTGCTTCGGATGAGCCTCTGCCCATGCCAACAGGTCCGCGCTGGCTGCCGCATGTGGCTCGCGGCCCATTGCAAAATCCAAAAGCACATCCGTATCGAGAAGCATCCGCATCGGGCTACCTTCCCAGTTGGTATTTCTTTTTGAGATGGTCCATGCGAGGCCCTGTCTTTTCAGAAAAAACGAGTTTCCCCTGCCACCTGTCCCGGAATGAAGGGCCACTTTTAACCGATGAAACTGTCTCTTCGCTGAGCAGCTGTTCAACCAACCCCGAAAAAGTTGTTCCCCTTGCGCGGGCAGCCAGTTTACCGCGATGTGAGACCTCAGGATCGAGCGTGAGAGTCACCCTTGTTTTCATATGCATACGATAAAATGCCATGCATACGAGTCAACTCCTTTACCATCGAGCTGGGAACTTTCTGTGCTGCCCGGCTCCCGATTTAGCCTCCTCTTGTCAACAGGGAGCCTCAACCATAACTTTACCTCTCCATGAGCACGAAGCTCCACAGGTCGTTGATCATCGAGGCCCTTGTCGCCCTCGATGCGGAGTGCGCGCAGCGCGGCATCACCGGAGAAATCTGCATTTATGGCGGCGCCAGCATGGTTTTGGTTTTTGATGCCCGCGAAGCCACCAGAGATGTGGATGCGGTGTTTCAGCCGACGACGGAGATTCGTGAGGCCGCCCTGACAGTAAGCAGAGATCTGAACCTACCCGCTGATTGGCTGAACGATGGCGTGAAGGGTTTTGTCTCGGGAAATGAGGCCCTTTCCCGCATTTCGATCCCCGAACTGGACACGCTGACAAACCTTCGAATCCTTTGGCCCACGCCGGAATATATTTTAGCGATGAAATGTATGGCAGCCCGTGTGGATGACACGGCTACAGACCGGGGCGATGTAGCATTTTTGGCCAATGCCCTTGGCCTCACCTCAGCCAATGAAGTGTTAGGGATCGTGGAGCGGTTTTTCCCGAAAGACCGAATCCACATTAAAACGGTTTATTTCGTCCAGGAAATCCTCGCCTCGCTTGAAGATCGGGCATGAACCCATGATTGCGCAACGCATTTCAACCCTCGCTGAAGTCGCTCAGTTGGCCGCTCAGGAACGAGAGTGGACCTTCCCCCTCCGCGATTTCCTTGATGGATTCCGAGCAGAACCTGCCTTTGAAAAACTCACAGAAGAACCCCAGAAAATCTCGCATTTTTTGGATGATGGCGGCTTGGCGGACGCCTACTTCGCGGCTGTTTGCGATCACCTTTGCAGAAGGCACCATTTTCCTCGTCCGTCATGGGTCGATGGGCCCGGAAGGATTCTAAAAACTCCCCACTTCGCGGCCAAAACCCACGCCTTGCGCATGATTCTCCTGCAAGAGTCGCCAGCAGCCTTCCGTGAACGAAACATCTTCGTCAGCGCCAACGCCCTGTCGCGTTGTTGATTTTCACCCTTCCACTTTCGAATTTCAGCTCGCCAGTTTCCGGTCTCAAATTTCCGCCTTCCGCTTGAGAGAATCCCCTAGCTGTGCGTCCCCTGTTGCGTTTGACATCTTGTTCAAGCGGGCGTAACTGGAATCCATGTCGATCAGTCAAATTACAGAAGAGGCGCTCGCGCTACCGACTGCTGAAAGGCGCCGATTGATCGCCCAACTCGTCGCAGCCGGGACCGATGAAGACTCCGATCTTAAAACAGTTTTGGCCCAAAAAATTGACAACCAGCGAACTGAAAATTGGGTCGCTCTTGATGCTTTAAAAAAAGAGTTCAAGGATCTTTAGGCCGTGAAATATCGGCTCTTTGTGGATTTAGAGGCTGTAGATTTCCTTGGTTCATCCAAACCTGCTTTGCGCAGACGGCTTCTATTGCACCTATCCAATATAGAGGCATTCCCAGAATCCTTTTCAGACTATTTCGAGAGTGATTCGAAGGGTCGCCGAATAGACATTGCCATTCACTCTGCTTGCGCCATCCACTACTGGATCGATTTTGCCGACAGGCATGTGAAGGTTCTACGGATTAGCCCCGCTGATTCGTAGTATTTTTCAACTTTCCACTCTTCGCTTTTACCCCACCCGCTTGATCCGGACCAAAGCCTGAATCCAGCGGTCTGGCGTTTTGGTGAATTCCACTCCACTGCCAGGCGGGCA
>JBMTBF010000256.1:0-2505 GCA_049429585.1 Terrimicrobiaceae bacterium
CCTTCGACCAAATCCTCGCCGAGGGCTTCGTGGATACCTTCCGCCACTTCGAACCCGCGGGGGGTCACTACACCTGGTGGAGCTACCAGAATGGTGCCCGCGAGCGAAATATCGGATGGCGCATCGACTATTTTTGCGCCTCCGAGGCACTCGAGGAAAATATTCAATCCGCTTTCATCCAAATGAATGTGATGGGAAGCGACCACTGCCCAACCGGCCTCGTTCTCGCGGACTGAATTTTTTTTGGAAAAACTTTGAACATCCTGCTCGTCGAGGCGTCTAACCTACCAGTTGAGACAACAACTCAGGTCACCGCGGTTCAGTTTTCACTTGTTTTTTCTGAACCTCCAAGCGGTGACCTGATTTTTTTGTAACATTGTGGTTCTTGTCCATGAGAGGATGCTTGTCTAATGACCGCCCCAATGGAAGACACCGTGTTGTTGGTCGAAGACGAAGGGGATGTGGTTGATTTGCTGCGTTACCACCTGCGCAAGGCGGGTTTCAAAGTGCTGGTCGCCAATACCGGATCTGCCGGGCTTGAGGCCGTTCGACAAAACATCCCCGATGCCGTGATTCTCGACATCATGCTTCCTGGAATGACCGGTCTCGAAGTGTGCCGGACCATGAAAGCCGAACCCACCCTGGCAGGGGTGCCGATCCTCATGCTCACAGCCAAAAGTGATGTGAAAGACCGCGTGAAGGGGCTCGAACTCGGCGCGGAGGACTATGTGACGAAGCCCTTCAGCCCCAAGGAAGTCGTCCTGCGTGTTCAAGCCCTCCTGAAGCGCCTCCGGAGCGGCTCGGCGGTCGGCAGCACGCTCGAATCGGGCAGCATCGTTCTCGACAAAACCACCCTCTCGGCGAGACTCGACGGGCAGCGATTGGACCTCACTACCACCGAATTCAAATTGCTTACCGCCTTTCTTAACAATCCCGCCCGAACGCTCAGCCGCGACCTTCTTTTGAAGGATGTCTGGGGCTATGCCTCCGGAGCCGACACACGCACCGTGGACACCCACATCCGCCGCCTCCGCGAAAAACTCGGCGACCATTCCGACCGTCTAGAGACCGTTCGCGGCGAGGGCTACCGGCTCAACCCGCCCCCCGTGATTTGAGTCCAGTCGAGTGGATATTTCTTCTGGCAGTGCTCGCCGCACCGGCCGCGATCATTTACTGGCGTATTATCAAACCCTGGCGAGCCGTGCGACGCGATCTGGAGCGCGTAGCTGGCGGTGACTACCACCTCCCTCCCCTCTCCCCCGACTACGCCCCCTATCTCGAATCCGCCACGCAGATCCGAAAGATCTCGCGCCAACTCGAGCAACTCGACCGCCAGATCGCGAATGAGGGCCTCAGCCTGCGCGGCATCCTCTCGGGAATGCGCGAGGGGATTCTCGTGGCAAACCGCGCCATGCGCGTCACGCTTTGCAACAAAGCCCTGATCGGATTTTTCCCGGATATCAAAAACCCCGTGAACCGCACGGTGCTGGAGGTCCTGCGCCGCCACGAAATCCAGCAAGCGATGGAGTCCACGATGGATACCGGCCGAGAGCGCGAACTCGAATTAACCTTCGATACACGGACTTTCGTAGTGCATGTCGCCCCGCTCGCCGCAGAGAACGAGACCAAGCCCCGCGCGGCGCTGATCGTATTCCAAGACATAACCGCCGTCCGATCTCTCGAGGCCATCCGGCGAGAGTTCGTCGCCAATGTCTCCCATGAATTCCGCACGCCGCTGACGATTATCAACGGCTATGTCGAAACGCTCCGAGATGGCGCGATCGAAGACCCCGCGATGACTGAGAAATCGCTCGAGGCCATCCACCGGAATGTCCAAAGACTCGCCCTGCTCCTCGAGGATCTCCTCACGATCTCGAGCATGGAAAACCGCTCGCGGCTTTTGCATTTCGCCAAGACCGACCTGCGCCCACTGGTCGAGCGGGTTATTGAAAACCTCGGGCCAAAAATCGAAGAGCGCTCGGCGGAGATCGTCCTGAATTGGGGCGAGGACGCGCAGTTCGCCGAGATCGACCCGAGCCGCATCGAGCAAGTTTGCACGAACCTGCTCCTCAATGCGCTTCAGCACGGCGAGGTTCCCGCCTTAAAAATCCACCTCGCCGCCAAGCGTCTCGGCGAAAGCATCCAGATGACTTTTTCCGACAACGGCCCGGGCATTCCGCTCGAAGATCAGTCCCATATTTTTGAGAGGTTCTACCGCGTCCACAAACACCGTGCGCGCGATGCCGGCGGCACCGGCCTCGGCCTCTCGATCGTTAAAAATATCGTCCTCGCGCATGGAGGAAGCGTCTCGCTGGAAAGCACGCCCGGCGAAGGGGCGGCGTTTCATGTGACCCTGCCCGTCACGCAGTCGGGCAAGCCAAGCTGAAACCGTCCGTTATTTTCCCCAAGGCTTCTCGGCCTCGGGCAGAGGAGCATTCGCGGGCTGGCTCTCGCGGGGCCACGGCCAAGGTTTGGTGGCGAGCATCCGCGTGTAAGGCCCCTCGA
>JBMTBF010000257.1:0-2499 GCA_049429585.1 Terrimicrobiaceae bacterium
ATAAAACCAACGCACATCCTCAGAACATGAGCCGACCCGCAAACACACGCCCTCAAAAATCATCAGCTCTGCAAGTAACACTGCGCGCGGCAGTGACAGCTGCTTTGGTTCTCCAAGGAACAATCCAGGCAGCGGATTCCACGCTACCGAAGCCCAATATCGTCCATATCCTGACGGACGATCTCGGTTGGCAGGATGTGGCGGCCTATTTCCGCAAGATTCAGGGGAAGGAGGCGATCTACGAGACGCCGGCGCTCGATCGCATGGCGGAAAAAGGCCGGATGTTCATGCAGGCCTACTCGCCCTGTGCGTCATGTTCCCCCTCCCGTGCGGCTTATATGGCAGGCCAGTTCACGCCACACACTGGAGTGCTTCATGTCACGGGAGGGTATCCGCCGAGATTGATGAAACTTGACCAACATTATCTCGACGGCCACTACCCAGTGCGTTTGCAGCTCGGCACGCCGACCATCGCGCAAGTGCTGAAAGACGAAGGCTACCTCACCGGCCACATCAAAAAATGGCACTTCGGTGGCCGCAACGATACCTGGCCTGATCCCTTGGCTTACGGATTTGATTTCAGCTGGGATGCGAGTGCCAGGGATTACAACGACGACGAGGTCTGGGACAAAGACCGGAAAAACAAGATGGATTACTGGAATGGCATCTGGAAACCCCTTGAGCCACGCCATACCGGCTTCGCCACCGCCGATCCGAACGATCCGTTCCGCACAAATCCCGATGATGATGACCGCCCGCTTGATGGGGTGAGCGACCTGGCCGTCAAGTGGCTCGCGAAAGCGAAAGACCAGGGGAAACCATTTTTCCTGAACCTCTGCCCGTCGCTCGTGCACGGTCCGATCAGCACCCGTGACCGCAAGCGTCTCGAGCACTATTGCAAAAAGATGGGAGTCCCATTCCCCACCGATCCTGGGAAAATCACAGACAAGAAAAATGGGCAGGTGAACCCCTACTACGCCTCCATGGTGGATGGTTTGGATTGGGGGGTCGGCAAGGTTCTTTCTTACCTCGAGAACACCGACGACCCGCGCAATCCCGGCCACAAACTCATCGACAACACCTATCTCATCGTGAGCGCTGACAATGGTGGAGCGGAGGGAAATTTCGGCCCACAGGAGCGCGTGGCCGACAACTCCCCGCTGCGTGGTGGCAAGTCGAGCATCTATGAAGGCGGTATTCGGATTCCTTTCCTCGTCATGGGGCCCGGAGTGACCCCCGGCAGTTCAACCGACACGCCGATCAATTTGATCGATCTCTTCCCCACCTTCATGGAGATCGCTGGGGCAGATCCACGAGGCGATCTCGAGCTGGATGGATGCGACATCCTGCCCGTGATCAAAGGGGAGTCCGATGTGGCCAAATTTGCCGACGGCACCGTGCGTGACACGCTCTACTTCACACTGCCGACTGGAAAAAGTTCCGCCAGCACGATCCGCAAAGGCGGGTGGAAGCTTCACCTGAACCACTCGCCGGAAGACAACGGCCGCCCGCCGATGGAGTTGTTCAAGCTCTACCACGAGGATGGCTCGGTGGCGGACATTGGGGAAAAGACAAACCTCATCGATACCGAACCGGCCAAGCGCGACGAGTTGTTGGCCGATCTCAATGCTTGGTTCAAGCGCTTCGATGCCCAATTGCCCTACAAGAATCCCGCACCCATCGCCCCTGGGAAACCACTGCCTGGAGCCGACAAAGTGCCGAAGGTCACCAAGATGTCCGAGGATGGCGACAAGGTCTCTGTCGAAATCGAAACAGGGGCTGACAAGTCCCGCATTGTTGAGGCGAACTTGATCTACACCACCAATGGATCCGACCTCATCCGCGAAAAGGCCGATTGCGAGGAGTGGTTCCGCGTGCCAGCAACGGTCGGAGAGGGTGTGGTCACTGCCGTGGTGCCACCAGGCACCACCCACGCGATCTTCTATCTGCGCGATGAAAACGGCTTTCTCGTCAGCACCAAGAAAATGCCCCACTCCCACGGAAAACGTGGCCAATCGCGGTGGACAGTGGCTAAGGACGCAGCGGACACCTACGCATGGCGTCCGGGACTTCTCTCGATGATCGCGGCCGGCGAGAGTGCTTTGGAGAATGCCAAGAGCAAAAATCTCGATACCGCCGGTCTCTCCAAGACACTCGAGTCGGCCAAAGAGGTTTCCAAAAAACCGGTGGATGAAGAGTCCTACGCCAGCGCCATGCGCGAGCTGCGCCATGCCATCCGCTCCCTTGATGTGCCTGAAGCCAAGCTCCCCGTCTTGAATCTCTTTGCCACCTCGAAGTGGGCAGGGGGAGGAGCCGAGAAGGGATCCAAACCCGCGAAAAAGAAACAAAACTCGCCCATTTGAAGGGTATCGAAGCTCTCTGTTTTCTCCGAGAATTAGAACCCATGAAACAAAGGACAGGCATCCCCTCCCTATCGATGGTTCTTATACCGTTGTTGGCCTTCGCCGATATCAAGCCCGCCGACACGAAACCGAACAT
>JBMTBF010000258.1:0-2496 GCA_049429585.1 Terrimicrobiaceae bacterium
GGGAACAAGCCGCCAGTCTGGCTTGGACGCTCGACCGCTCCGGCATCACGCTTCCCGCCCAAGACATTCTCATCGCTACAAGCGCCCGCGAAATCGGCGCCGCCGTGCTCACCGACGACCGGCATTTCGAGGAGTTTCTCGACCTCCAAATCCTCAAGCCCGCCGAGGAATTTCCGGAGTGGTGAAACTCAATCGACCGCTGTCCCAATTACGGTTTATTGATTCAAAAACGGATTGATGTTTTTTTAGAAAATTTTCATGGAACAACTTGTGTTATTGAATAGATAAATATATCTATTCTTATGAGCGACATCATTCCACGCGTTCGGCTTCAATTTCTCACCCGGGGCATTTTGTGTGCGCGTGCTTTGGCGAGGACATTGCAGGTGAGCCAGCCTACGATTTCCCGGGCGTTGGGGGAAATGGGATCGACTGTGGTTAGGATAGGCCGCGGGCCATCGACTCTATATGGATTGGCGGCACCGGTGGGTGATCTTGGCCATGCTTGGCCGCTTTACCAGTTGGATTCGCAAGGTGCGCCCAGGGAAATCGGGGTCCTGCATTCGCTCGCCGGACCGACATGGTGGTTGGAATCCGCTTCAGGAACGCCCTGGGAAACCCTGACCGCGAAAGATTTTCCAAATGGCTTGTTCCCCGGCCTTCCTTGGTTCTTGGACGATCTGCGGCCGCAGGGATTTTTGGGCCGGTCATTCGCACGCCGCCACGCAACGCAGCTCGGGATGGACAATGATCCCGCCAGCTGGTCGGAGCTCGCAGTCGCGGAGTCGCTTTTGAAGTTCGGGGGCGACCTGCCGGGGGCCTTTGTGCTGGGTGCTGAAGCCTTGGCTGCCGCCCTTCAATCAAGCGGGGAGCCTATTCCGGAGCATTTGAGGGACGAAGTGTATCCGCAGCTTGCAAGGGAGGCGCTGGCGGGTGGACTTCCGAGATCATCGGCGGGAGGGGAGCAGCCGAAATTCACTGCCATCGTCGCTAAATCCGACGGCCCGCAATCCGTGATCGTTAAATTCTCCCCGCCGCTCGAAACGCCGGAAGGCCGCCGCTGGGCTGATTTGCTTGCGGCGGAGGCGATTGCGTCCGGAATCCTGAATTCGGCGGGCTTCGCAACGGCGCCAACCGAGTGCTTCGATGCCGCTGGAAGAAGATTTTTGGAGGTCGCGCGATTCGACCGAACCCGGAATGGAGGCCGAATTCCCTTTGTCTCCCTCCGCGCCCACGATGCCGCCTTTTTCGGGGAGATGAATACGCCGTGGAGTGATGCGGCGGAGCGACTCCACTCCAACGGGTGGTTGGACTCTTTGGACGCGGACCGGCTGGCCGCGCTGTGGCGTTTTGGTCGACTGATTGCGAATACCGACATGCATTACGGAAATGCGTCTCTGCTTTTGAGCGACCGCCTGCCTCTCAGGCTCGCACCTGTCTACGACATGCTGCCGATGGCCTATCGCCCGGGCTTGGAAAACACGATCCCCGGCCTCTCTGAGGAAATGTTGGCGCGCGCCGAGTCTGCGGCGCCACCCGATCGACACCTCGCCTTGTCATTTTGGCAATCCGTTGCTGAATCCCGGCATATCTCGGAATCGTTTCGATCGATTGCCTCAGCCCATGAAAAGGCGCTTCGGCCTCGTCCTTGAAATCGCGTAAAATCGAAACACTCCACGGATGAACCTGCTTCAAGATTTTCTCGACGCCCTGCGCATGCAGGATTGGTCACAAGCCGGCGGGCCGATGCGTATGAGCCAAAAACTCGAGATCGCCGACTATGGCCATGCCCGGCTTCCCGGTAATGTTCGGACACTCATGGAGCGAATCGATGCCATGGGTGGCGCGCCAACCACGGCGGGAGGAAATCTCAACCGCGCGTTTGTGGAGGGTATTTTTGACAGCATCCAAATGACTCCGGTTTGGCGGAAGAGCATTCTGGCCATCAACAAAGTGCTGAACGAACCGGATGTCATCGATTTGCTCCGAGCACGGAAGGTAGCCCATGCGGCGGGATTTTTAGCGCCCCGACAAAAGAAGTTTCACCTGACACGGAAAGGAAAAAAACTTCTCGCTCCCGACCAGGCGGGGGAATTTTACAGGGCGCTTTTCTCGGGGTATTTCCAGCGCTTCAACCTTGCATACGATGTGATCCGCGAGGATATCCCGGCCATTCAGGAAACATTTCCCGCGATTGTTTGGAGAATGGATGCTGTGGTGAGGGACTGGACTCCGGTGGCAGGCTTGGCGCTACGCATCCTGCTTCCCGCGCCGCTTCAACGGGTGCGCGAGGCCGCGACGACTTTTTTCTGTGAGGACGAAATTT
Source organism: Terrimicrobiaceae bacterium (assembly GCA_049429585.1). Lineage (GTDB taxonomy): Bacteria > Verrucomicrobiota > Verrucomicrobiia > Chthoniobacterales > Terrimicrobiaceae > UBA967. The sequence goes on from JBMTBF010000258.1 coordinate 2,327, forward strand.
TGATTTCCTACATCTACAACCCGCTTGAAAGAATGGGTCTGTTGGAACACGACGGAGATGCCGCGTGTCCCTTTGGAATCACCAAGAAGAGCCGCATAAAAACCACGCGCCTATGGCGGAAGTTTCTCTGGTTCGATTGGCAGCCCTGAACCGCCTTGCCGCTTGCCCAT
>JBMTBF010000259.1:0-2476 GCA_049429585.1 Terrimicrobiaceae bacterium
CAGCGCCTCGGATTGGGCAATGGCATTTTCGCGGGTTTCCTCGCGGAGTTTTTTGGCCAGGAGGTTTCGGATGCCTAAGCGAATGGCGGCATCGGGCAGGAGATTTCGGGCGAGGAGGTCGTCGAGTTGGATCATGTGATAAAAGGTTTATCCCGCAGAGACGCTGGGACGCAGCGGAGATTCTTCAAGGCCGTTGACACTGCGGGTAATGCCGGTCTTCAAAACAGCCTCACCGAAGTTAAGCAAGCAACCGAGCTTCAATCCACTCAGCAGCAGATAGGTCTGCACCTGTTTCTTATGGGCTGGATTCACGGCCTCCACGGATTTGAGTTCGAGAAGCACTTTGTTTTCCGCGATGAGATCGGCGCGAAATCCCTCATCGAATTTGATGCCCCGATATTCAATCCTTATGGGCACTTGCCTTTGCACATGAAGGCCTTTGTTTTTCAAGCAATCGGACAAAATGACTTCGTAAACCGATTCCAATAAACCAGGGCCAAGGTCTCTATGAATTTGAAACGCCTCCTCGATCACCATCGTGCCGATTTCGTTTTGGCTCACTTCCCCATCCTCCGCGCCTCGGCGTCTCTGCGCGAGTTCATGATTTTGGAAACCAAGGGATGAAAGCGCTGGTGCGGCGTTGGTAGGCGCGGTATGCGTCGCCGCGCGTGGCCAGCGCCCGGGTTTCGGCGGGGGGTATGCCGGTCATTCGGGTGAGGAAGAAAAGCATGAGCAGCGGGCTCGCAACGGCGGTCCAAGCCCAAGGGGAACCCAGTGCGAAGACGAAATAGGAAATCCACACGACCCATTCGAAAAAGTAATTCGGGTGGCGCGAGTATTTCCAGAGGCCGATATCGCAGACGCGTCCTTTCGCGGCTGGGTGGGCCTTGAAGAGGGCGAGTTGCATATCGGCGATCGATTCGCCGCCGATGCCGATGAGCCAGAGCAGGACGCCTGCAATCTCAAAAAGACCGATGCCTGGAGCCGGATTCGCGCAAGCGAGCGCGATGGGTAGAGACAACAACCCGATCAGCAATCCCTGAAGTTGGAAGAATCCAAAAAACATCAGCCAGGTGCGGTTGGGATATTGCCTCCGAAGATCCGCGTAGCGCGGGTCCTCTTCCGGGTGGTGGGACATGACGCGTTTGTAAAGATGCATTCCGAGTCGCAGGCTCCATGCGCAGACCATCGCCGCGATGAGGCCGTTGCGAATCATGTGCCCGCTGCCGAAGACTCCGTAAAAAATCGCAACCGGCGCGAAACCGAACGACCACCAGATATCGACGATCCCTGCGTTGTCCATACGCCGGGCAAAAAACCACACGACCACCATCATCGCCATGGCGAGTGCGGTTCCAACGATGACGAGCGGGAGCGGATTCATGCTGGGTGGAGTATGCCGCGATCCCGGCAGCTTGGAATGCATTTCCTCCCTCCACGAACCAAAACGCCCTAAGAATTGTTTTTGGGTAATTGTCTTACGATCCCCTGAATTCGGCGCTCAAGCTCCCTTGCGGCGGACAGGATTTTTTGGAGGTCGGCCAAATCCTCGGGACGGCTTGATGATCTCTCGGCAAGGATTTCGGCGTAGCCGATGATGGCGTTGAGCGGAGTCAGGAGATCGTGGCTGGAACTGACGTGTGATGGTTTTTCAGGTGCGGTTGCCCCCCCCAGGAGAAGGGCTTCCATTTTTTCGATCAAGCGTTCGAGATCAACCGGCTTCGTATCGTAATCGTCGCATCCTGCCGCGAGGCATTTTTCGCGGTCTCCCTCCATCGTCTCGGCGGTGAGCGCGAGCACGGGAATCCGGGCCGTGGCGGGGTCGGCCTTGATTTGTCGCGTCGCTGTCCAGCCATCGATTACCGGCAAGCCCATATCCATCAGCACGAGATCGGGCGACTCGGAAGTCGCCATGGCCACCCCCTCCGCGCCATCGACCGCCATCACAACTGCGTAACCCCGCTTCGCCAAGCGGCGCGAGAGCATGTCGCGGTTCATTTCGTTGTCCTCGACGAGAAGGATTTTCTTCACAGACCCAAGCAAGCAAATCCCCACCCGCCGTGCGAGGCGTTTTTGGCTATTCCGCAGCACCACTTTCCATCGCCGAGTTCCACTCTTGGCGCGCCTTGCGAAGCGATGCTAGATTTTCGCCCGATGCAACCACCGCCCGTCACGAAATACCGGCCGTTTCCACAGGTCGATTTGCCCGACCGACAATGGCCGAGCCGCGTCTTAAGCCGCGCGCCGATCTGGTGCAGCGTGGATTTGCGCGACGGCAACCAGGCCCTCGCCCAGCCTATGAGCGTCGAGGAGAAGCTCGAGTATTTCGACATGCTCGTCGGGATCGGATTCAAACAAATCGAGATAGGCTTCCCTTCCGCCTCGCAGATCGAGTTCGATTTTTGCCGCCGCCTGATCGAAGAGGACCGCATCCCTGCCGATGTCTCGATCCAAATCCTCTGCCAGTGCCGCGAGG
>JBMTBF010000260.1:0-2464 GCA_049429585.1 Terrimicrobiaceae bacterium
TCGACAATGTCCACGGCGACCGCCATGTCTTCTGCTCCTGCCCGCCCATGGCGGGTGCGTGACAAAAAGGCTTTCTCAGCCCTTCTTCGCCGTGCTTTGGATGTAGAGCTCTCGGAGTTGCTTGAAGTCGGCTTCGGCGGGCGACTGGGTCATCATCTCGACGCCTCGGTTGTTTTTCGGGAAGGCGATGACATCGCGGATGCTTTCCTCACCGGCGATGAGCATGACGAGTCGGTCGAGGCCGAGCGCGATGCCGCCGTGGGGCGGGGCGCCGAATTGGAACGCTTTCAGGATGTGGCCGAAGAGGAGTTGTTGTTTTTCTTCATCAATGCCTAGGACGCTGAACATCTTCGATTGCAGATCGGATTCGTGGATTCGGAGACTGCCGCCGCCGATCTCGACGCCGTTCAGGACGACATCGTAGGCCACAGCACGGATTTTTCCGTATTCGCCGGCCTCGAGCAGCGGAACATCCTCGGCACAAGGGCGGGTGAAGGGATGGTGAACGGCATTCCACTTTTGCTCCTCCTCGTTCCAGGCGAGCAGAGGAAAATCAACGACCCAAAGGAAATTCAGGGCGGTGGAGCCTTTGAGTGTGTCGAGCATTTCGGCGACGCGCAGGCGGACGCGGCCGAGGGTTTCGCAGGCGGTTTCCCATTTGTCGGCTCCGAATAAAATGAGGTCGCCTTCCCTGATGGCGAGGCGCTCCGTGAGCGCGGCTTTTTCGGCGTCGGTGAAGAATTTGACGATGGGGGATTTCCATTCGCCATTCTCGACCTTGATGAAGGCGAGACCTTTCGCGCCGGCTTGCTTGGCGAGTTCGGTGAGGTTTTCGATCTGGCCGGTGGTGATGCAGGCGAGGCCCGAGGCGTTGATGGCTTTCACCACGCCGCCGCCATCTAGAGCGCCACGGAAGACTTTGAACTGCGTGTCGCGGAAGACATCGCCGAGGTCGGTAATTTCCATGCCGAAGCGGGTGTCGGGCTTGTCACTGCCGAAGCGATCCATCGCCTCGCGGTAGGTGAGGCGCGGGAAGGGGGTCGGAATTTCTATGCCTTTGGTCTCGCGGAAGACGGCGGCGAGGAGCTTTTCCATGAGGCCGAGGATGTCGTCCTGCGTGATGAATGAGGCCTCGACATCGAGCTGGGTGAATTCGGGCTGCCGGTCGGCGCGCAGATCCTCATCGCGCAAGCAGCGGGCGATTTGGAAATACTTTTCCACGCCGGCGACCATCAGGAGTTGCTTGTATTGCTGCGGAGCCTGCGGGAGCGCGTAGAAGGCTCCAGGCGTGAGGCGTGAGGGAACGAGGAAGTCGCGTGCGCCTTCGGGGGTGCTTTTGGAAAGGATCGGAGTTTCGATTTCGAGGAAGCCCTCGGAGTCCATCACATCGCGCATGGTCTTCACGACGCGGTGGCGCAGGCGCAAGTTGCGGGCCATGTTTTCGCGGCGCAGGTCGAGGTAGCGGTAGGTGAGCCGGAGGTCTTCGTTGGAAACCTTGTCGTCGAGCTGGAAGGGGAGGACTTCGGCGGCGTTGAGGATGTCGAGCGCGCTGGCGACGAGTTCGATCGAGCCTGTGGCTAATTTCGCGTTCTCGGTTCCGGCGAGGCGAGGGGCGACTTTGCCGGTGACGCGAATCACATCCTCGCTACGGAGTTCGTGGGATTTCTTCGCGGCGTCGGGATTTTCCTCGGGGCGGAAAACAACCTGCGTGATGCCTTCGCGGTCGCGGAGGTCGATAAAAATGAGACCGCCGTGGTCGCGGCGGGAGGCGACCCAGCCGCAGAGGGTGGCTTCGGTGCCGGAATGTTCGGAGCGGAGGGCGTTGCAGTGGTGGGTGCGGTAGGTCATCGGAGTTTTAAGAATGAAGTTTGTAAGTTTTAAGAGTCGGGGCGAGCTCGGCGTGGTCGAGGGTTTGCTCGGCGCGGGTGGCTAGGTGCTTGAGTTTGATTTGCGGCCATTCCTGGCCGATCACGACGGCGTGGGTGGCGCCGAGGTTTTCGGCTTCTTGGAATTGCTTGCCGACTTTCGCTGACTTGAGCGGGAAGTCGGTGGAGAGGCCAAGTTCGCGGCAAGTTTGGACGATCTGAAGGGCTTCCGCGCGGCGGGATTCGTCGGCGATGACGACAAACACATCGCTCGTTTGCGCGAGGGCGGCTTTGAGTTTTTCGGCGGCGGCGGGGGTTTCGTCGATGAGGTGGCCGAGGACGACATCGCCCATGCCGAAGCCGATGGCGGGCAGGTCGGCGGCTCCGTCGCTGAGGCCTTTCACGAGGCCGTCGTAGCGTCCACCGCCGGCGAGGGCGCGGAGGTTTTTCGAGCGGTCGAAAATCTCGAAGACTACTCCAGTGTAATAGGCCAGGCCGCGCACGATCGAGAGATCGGGTTGGACAAATCCGGAAAGCCCACGCGCGGCGAGGGCCTCGAGAACGGGCGCAAACGCCTCGGGGCTTCCGGCGGCGATGAA
>JBMTBF010000261.1:0-2435 GCA_049429585.1 Terrimicrobiaceae bacterium
CCCGGCCAAGGCGAAGAAAAAAAACAGAACGGCGCGGACATTGCGGCGGCAGATCGTCGAGGCTAGGGTCGGGCGGTGGTCCGGCATCTTTATGTTCACATTCCGTTTTGTCCGAAGGTATGCCCCTATTGCAGCTTCTACAAGGAGGCGAGCGACCGGAACAAGACCAAGGCCTTCCTCGACGCCGTCCTTGCCGAGGCGGAATTCGAGGCCGAGGGACTCGTGCCGCGGACGATTTTTTTTGGTGGCGGCACTCCCTCCGCACTCTCGACATCGCAACTCCAATATCTCATCGGCGGTCTACAAGAGCGGGTGGATTTTTCGGAAGTGAGGGAATTCACCCTCGAGATGAACCCGGCCACAGTGTCGCTGGAAAAAGCCAAGGCGCTCCTCGCTCTCGGCGTCAATCGAGTGAGCATGGGGGTTCAATCCTGGGACGAGGGGCTTTTGAAAACCCTCGGGCGCGTCCACTCCGGAACACAAGCCCGGCGCAGCTACGAAATCCTCCGAGAGGCGGGTGTGCCGAATGTGAACCTCGACTTGATTTTCGGCATTCCCGGCCAGGATCGCGGGCAGTGGATCGAATCTCTGCGCCAGACGGTCGCGCTCGATCCTGACCACATTTCCGCCTACTGCCTGACCTACGAGGAGGACACCGAGTATTTCGAGCGCTTCCGCCGAGGTGAATTGGTGCCTGTGACCGAAACGGACGCCGATTTTTTCGAGGTCGCGATGGATACCCTCGAGCAGGAGGGCTACGGGCAATACGAAATCTCCAACTACGCCAAGCCCGGCCGCGAGTGCCTGCACAATCTCGGCTACTGGCGCGGAGCCGACTATGCAGGCTTCGGTCCCAGCGCGGTTTCCACCCGCAGTGGTTGGCGCCGGAAAAACCTTCCCGACACCGAGGCCTACACACGGTGCGTCCTCTCGGGCTCCGATCGCTTTGAAAGCCTCGAACGCCTCGATGCGGAAACCTCCCGCTTCGAAAAGCTCTCTCTCGGCTTACGGACCAGCGAGGGGATTTCGCCCGAGTTTTTGGATGAGAACCGACTTCGCACCCTCGCCGAGCACGGGCTTGTGGGCATTTCCAGTGGCCGAGTCACCCTCACGCGCCAAGGCCGACTTGTCGCCGACCAGATATCTGCGGAACTCCTTTAGCCCTTCAGTGACGATGCGCAAAATCCAACAACCGGGGTGAATTACTGACTAAAAAACCACAAATTGGCATTGACCCTCGATGGAAAAATCACGATACACCCGCCATCACTTTGGTATTTCAAGGTGACCAAAAAATAAAACCACATCATGAAAAAACTCACAATCGCACTCGTCGCAGTTGCTGTCTCCGTCACTGGCGCCTTCGCTGGCACCTCGTCGAAGACCTTCAAAGAAACCGTGGCTCCCGCTCCGGAATGCAAATTCCGTGACCAAGAGCTCCAAGTTGATGCCTTCGCCGCTGGTGGCTTTTACAGCACCGGTCGCCCCTACTGGGGTGGCGGCCTCGGAGTCAACTACTTCGTCAACAAATACATCGGTCTCGGTGTAGAACAAGACATCGGCGGTCGCGGCGACAACGCCGAGTGGGCCACCGTTGGCAACTTCTTCCTCCGCTATCCCTTCTGCTTCGGCCTCGCTCCTTACGGCATGGTCGGCGGCGGCGCCTCCTACGGAACTGGAGCCGGTCATGGTTTCGGCCATGTCGGTGGCGGTCTCGAATATCGCGTGACTGACAACATCGGTCTCTTCAGCGATGCCCGTTACATCTATTCCTCGGAAGACCCGAAGAATGGCGTTCTCGGCCGCGCTGGTCTCCGCTTCGCGTTCTAAGACCCGTTTAGAAACTCAAAAAAAGCCGACTCGCAAGGGTCGGCTTTTTTATTTTGCATGCCTGTGGTGAAAAACACCCTGCTCATACTCGGCGATCAACTCACTTTGGAGAATACCTCTCTCGATGCCGGAGAGATCGGCCGGGATCGCGTGTTACTCATCGAGGCACGCGACTCCGGGTCGGCCCACAAAATCAAACGCGTCTTTCACCTCGCTGCCCTGCGAGCCTTCGCCGAGGAATTGCGCGGGCACGGCTGGGAGGTCGAGCACCATCGGTTAGGGGACACGCCGAGTTTTCGTGAGACGCTTCTTGGACATCTTAAAAAAATCCGCCCCTCCGCGCTTATCGCGATGGAGCCGAACAACTGGTCGCAGCAGAAAACCCTCGAAGCCGTCGCCGCCGAGGCAGGAATTCCGCTCCGCCTCACTCCGACCTGCCAATTCCTCACTCCGCGCGCGGAGTTTTTAAAATCCGCCCAAGGAAAAAAACGCCTTCTCATGGAGGCCCACTACCGTCGGATGCGCCAAAATCTCGGCATCCTCATGCGCTCCGATGGCGAACCTGAAGGCGGCGCTTGGAACTACGATTCCGAGAACCGCAAAAC
>JBMTBF010000262.1:0-2408 GCA_049429585.1 Terrimicrobiaceae bacterium
GCGGGCCAAACGCCAAGGTCCTCCCCGTGCCGATGATGAACATCCTCAACGGCGGCGCCCACAGCGACGCGCCGATCGACTTCCAGGAGTTCATGATCGTGCCGAAAAACTTCCCGAGCTTCTCCGAGGCCCTCCGCGCCGGCACCGAGATTTTCCACGCGCTCAAGAGCGAACTGAAGGGCCGCAAGCTCTCCACCGCGATCGGTGACGAAGGTGGCTTTGCGCCCGCGCTCTCCAGTGCCGAGGACGCGCTCGACTCCATCGCCAAGGCCGTGAAGGCCGCAGGCTACAAGTTCGGCAAGGATGTCTTCATCGCGCTCGACTGCGCCTCCAGCGAATTCTACGCCGCCGACAAGAAGGCCTACATCTTCAAGAAATCCGACGGCTCCAAGCGCACTGCCGACGAACTCGTCGCCTACTACGAGGGCCTCTGCAAAAAATACCCGATCATCTCGATCGAGGACGGCTGCGCCGAAAACGACTGGGTCGGCTGGAAAAAACTCACCGATGCGCTCGGTGACAGCGTTCAACTCGTCGGCGACGATCTCTTCGTCACCAATGTCGAATTCCTCCGCAAAGGCATCGACCAGGGCGTTGCGAACTCGATCCTCGTCAAGGTCAACCAAATCGGCTCCCTCACCGAAACCCTCGACGCCATCGAACTCGCCAAGGAGAACAAATACACCGCTGTCATCAGCCACCGTTCCGGCGAGACCGAGGATGTCACCATCGCCGACATCGCTGTCGCCACGAACGCCGGCCAGATCAAAACCGGCTCCCTCTGTCGCACCGACCGCGTCGCCAAATACAACCAACTCCTCCGCATCGAGGAGGAACTCGGCGACAACGCCATCTACGGCGGCAAAATGCGCTGATTCGAAATCCTTCAACAAAAGGCGGCGTCCGAAAAGGTCGCCGTCTTTTTTTGGGATTGGCGGGATTCCGCCCTCCGCGGCTTGCGCGCCGAGGCGGAGCTACATTTTTTCCAAAAAACGGGAGACGAAAACCAGGATCGCCAAGCCCAGTGTGATAACGACCCCTCCAAGGGCCAGGGGGGCGGTGGTGTTGTAATCGAAGGATTCGCGAGCGGAGATTTTTCTGGCATTCCCCGCGTAGCGCCAAGTGGCCAGGACGAGGGTGAGCAACCCCGCGACGACCATTGCCAAACCGGCCTCGCGTCCGCCGTGCGAAATATCCAAGCCGGGCTTGATCGTCAGCGAGTCGGCGATCGTGTGGAGAAACAGGCTGAACCTTTCGACGACAAAGCCGAAGGCGATGATGGAAATTCCTGTCCGAAGCCAGGCGAGATAGGTCCTCTCGTTGGCGGCGTGGTCGTTGAATTGTGGAATCATGGCAGGGAGGAAAATCAGGAGGCGGGAGGGTTGGCAAGGAACCAGGCGTAGGCGTCGGCGATGCCGGTGCGGAGCGGGATGCGGGGTTTCCAGCCGAGGGCGAAAAGGCGGGAGCTGTCCATGAGCTTGCGCGGGGTGCCATCGGGTTTCGAAGAGTCGAAGGCGAGGGTCCCGTCGTAGCCGAGGATATCGCAGACAAGTTCCGCGAGGGAGCGGATGGTGGTGTCCTCGCCGGAGCCAATATTGATGAGGTCGGGGGAGTTGTAGGTTTTCAGCAGGAAAACGCAGGCGTCGGCGAGGTCGTCGGCGTGGAGGAATTCCCGGCGGGGCGTGCCGGTGCCCCAGATCAAAACCTCGCGCGCGCCGGATTTTTTGGCTTCATGGACCTTGCGGATGAGGGCGGGGAGGACATGGGAGGTGTGGAGGTCGAAGTTGTCGTGCGGCCCGTAGAGATTCGTGGGCATCGCGGAGAGGAAATTCTTTCCGTATTCCCGGGCGTACGCCTGGCAGAGCTTGATGCCGGCGATCTTGGCGATGGCGTAGGCTTCGTTGGTGTCCTCGAGCGGGCCGGTGAGGAGGGCATCTTCGCGGATGGGTTGGGGGGCGAGCTTGGGGTAAATGCAGGAGCTGCCTAGGAAGAGAAACTTGGCACAGCCGAAGTCGGCGGCGGCTTCGATGAGGTTGTTTTGGAGGGTGAGATTTTCGAGGAGGAATTCGACGGGCTTTTCGAAATTCGCGACGATGCCTCCCACGCGCGCGGCGGCGTCGATGACAAATTCGGGGCGTTCATTCTCAAAAAAGGCGCGGACGGCGGAGCGGTCGAGGAGGTCGAGTTCGGCGCGGGGGCGGGTGAGGATTTGGTTGAACCCTTGCGCTCGCAGGGCGCGGACGATGGCGCTGCCGACCATGCCGCGATGGCCGGCGACGAAGATTTTCGAGTCGGTTCTCACGAGTGGTGGAAATTGACCACAGAGGACACAGAGCGCACAGAGGAAATTCTACTGAGGTGGAGGTGCCGAGTCGGAGCGGAGGCCGTCTTCGAGAGTGGGGTGGCGG
>JBMTBF010000263.1:0-2404 GCA_049429585.1 Terrimicrobiaceae bacterium
GGGCTGTTCGCCGCGAACTCGGGGTCGAACACCGTGCTGTGCATGCAATACGAGTCCATCCCAAGAAAACCGATCTCGTGCGCCACGAGACGGCCATCGACCGTCAGGATGGAAACCCTCACGCGATGGGTCTTGGCGAGGTTTTGGAGGAGGATTTGGTAGAATCCGCGCATTTCAGCGAGTTGGAAAATCCCGGCCCGCTCCTGCCATTTCCAACTAGCCTTTTCCAATTCGACCATCTTGGGAATCCACGGATCGATTTCTTTAGCCGTATCGAGTGTCCGCATTTCCACCTCGCCCTCTTCCGAAAGTTTGCGTGCCTTGCGGCGGAGGTTCTGACGGGTCTTGGGTCCAAACACCGTGGCGGTGTAGGAGGTGAAATCGTCAAAGCGATCCAGCTCCACAAAAAACCTCGGAGTCCGCTGCCGGAGCAGATGCGGGGGTCGGCAGGTTTTCATGCACGGCTCGAGCACTTCCTCTGCGAAACTCCGCGTAAGGAGCGGCAACCAAGCAAAGTTGAATTCCGACATCGCCTCCATCAGTGTGAGCACCAGAGGTTCCCTCGCCTCCGGAATCGCGACGGGATCGAAAAGATCCGCCGCCTGGGAGGCCGCCGGCAGCAAGGCCTTGCCAAACGCTGGCAGCGGGTATTCAAAAAACGGCCACACGCCAACCAGATGACCGTCCGCCATCGCAATCACAAAAAACACCTCGTGCCTCCGCCCCAAGGTCGACAGCCAAGTATAGACCCACTCGGGCGAAAAATAGACATTCGGAGACGGCAACGAGTCGTAGAGCGCGGAGAATTCCTCCTCCAAATCAAACGCCTCTTTGCGCGACCGGATGATTTCGGTGGTGACTGCAGGGAGCATCCTTTTGGCGAAGTTGCTCTTTACCCGAATCTTTCCAAGGAGATTTTGATAAAATGCTCACAAAACCTCAAAACTCCTTGAGCTACCGAGGAAGGATCGCCCCCACGCCGACGGGATATCTTCATATCGGCCACGCCTCGACATTCTCCACAGCCCATCGCCGGGCCCGTGATTCCGGCGGCGAAATCCTTTTTCGCATCGAGGATCTCGACGCACAGCGCTGCAAACCCGAGTTCGCCACCGCCGCGATGGAGGATTTGAAATGGCTAGGACTGGATTGGGATGGCGAGCCGGTTTTTCAGAGCCAACGCCGCTCGCAATACCTCGCCGCCTGGGAACGCCTTCGCGAGGAGGGTTTCATTTACCCCTGTCGTCGTTCGCGGAAGGAAATATCCACCCTCGCCCCACACACCGAGGAACCGGTTTTCCCAAGCGAATGGAGAGGTGACCCAGCCGAGTCGAAAGAGTTTTCCTCCCCGTCAGGTGTTAATTGGCGATTCCGTGTGCCCGACGGGGAATCGATTCGATTCCTAGACGGCAATTTTGGCTGGATCGAAAAAAGGGCTGGGCACGACTTTGGAGATTTTTTGATTTGGAACCGCGATGACATCCCTGCCTACGAACTCGCCGTGGTGGTAGATGACATCCTGACAGGCATCACGGAAGTCGTGCGCGGAGCAGATCTCCTCACTTCCACCGCCCGCCAAATCCTCCTCCACCGCGCCCTCGGGGCCACTCCTCCGGCTTGGTTCCACTGCCCGCTGGTGTGCGACGAGCAAGGGAACCGCCTCGCCAAAAGAACCGGCGGCCTCGAAATCCGCACTCTTCGCAACCAAGGTCGCTCTCCCGAGGAAATACTCGCCCTCTGCGCGAAATAAAAACGGGTTCCAGATCGCTCTGGAACCCGCTTTGAGAATCGGAATTTTAGATCAGGAAATCTTCGCGCGGGTGTTTTTGAGGGCCTGCGCGGAGGCTTGGAGCGCTTGGAGTTCCTTCGGCCAGAGTTCCAGCTCGATGTGCTTGAGGGCGCCGGCACGGCCGACGACGGTGGGCACGCTGATCGAGACGCCACGGATGCCGTAGGCTCCGTTGATCTGGCTCGAGACGGGCAGGATGAGGCGACGGTCGAGGGCGATGCAGTCGATGACCTCGCGGATGGCGACGCCGACGGCATAGCCGGCTCCGCCTTTGCGGGAGATGACTTCCGCACCGCTCTTTTGGGTGCGCTCGAAGATTTGGGTTTGGAAGGCGGGTGTGACGCCCGGAAATTTGGTGAGCGGGAAGCCGTCGACCGAGGCGGAGGACCACACGGGCAGCATGGTGTCGCCGTGTTCGCCGAGGATCATCGCGCGAACCTGCGTGGCAGGGAGGTCGAGCGACGAGGCGATGAGCGAGCAGAAACGCGAGGTGTCGAGGACGGTGCCGAGCCCGAGGACTTGGGAGGCCGGGAGGCCGGTTTTTTCCACCGCGAGTTGGGTGAGGATGTCCACGGGGTTCGAAACCACAAAAACGATCGCGTCTTTTTTCATCCC
>JBMTBF010000264.1:0-2358 GCA_049429585.1 Terrimicrobiaceae bacterium
CCTTGACGGTTTCGGGTTGCTCGAACTCCTTGATGTTCGATTCGTAGAAGGACTTCGCGTCGGCGTCGGTCACTTCGGGAGTCTTGACTTGGGATTCCATCCAGCGGCGGATTTTCAATTCTTCGCTCACATCACTTTGAAGTTTTTCGGGAGTCATTCCAGCTTGCTTCATCTGGGCGTCGAAGATGGCCTCGTCGGGGAATTGGGATTTGAATTTCTTAATCTCCGCATCGACATCCGCGCTCGTGATTTCCTCTTTGGAGGCGGCATCGAGCAGGAGCTGACGGTCGATCAGATCATTCAAAAGCTGGGTGTAGCCACCGAGTTTTTGGGCCGAGGAAAGGTCGGCGACATTCATGCCGGAAGACTGCACAGCGGCGTTGAAAATTTCCTGAAGCTGGGAGCTGGATATGTCCTTGCCATTGACAGTCGCAACGACTGCGGGGAGTTCGATCGGCGTAGTATCGACAGCGGGCTTGGCTTCTGCAGCAGGCTGGGCCTCGGCGGCGGGCTGGGCTTCCGCTGGAGCTGGAGTAGCGGGGGCTTCCGCTGCGGGCGCGGGGGCCTCGGCGGCAGGAGCGACTTCAGGCTTGGGAGCGGTTTCGGCGGGAGCTGGTGGTTTGCAGGCCGGGAGCGCCAAGAGGCCGGTGGCGATAGCGGTGGCAATGGAGGCGCGGGTCGTTGGTAATTTCATGTTGGAATGGAATTGAGCGGTTTGTCTTCTCACGGCTGGTGGGCAAATACCACTTTTTTCTAATGAGGCCGGGTGGGGTTTTACCCTCAAAAAATCAGGCTGGTCGGCAAAAATCATCATTGGGCGTTATCGAAACACGTTCCGTGTTCCGCTACCGGCGAAAGAGGAAATCAACCGGCTGTGAGAGCGAAGCGTTCGGAGCCGAGGAGGCCGGATTTTTCGAGGAAGTAGTCGTAGCCGCCGGGGTAGGAGGTTACCTGGCCGGCGTTGATGTGGAGGATTCGGTTGGCGAGCTTTCGGATGAAGTGCACATCGTGGGAGATGAAAACAAGCGTGCCTTCGTAGGCCTCGAGCGCGAGGACGAGCGATTCGACGGTGAGGATGTCGAGGTGGGTGGTCGGCTCGTCCATCAGGAGAATATTGGGAGGATTGACGAGGAACTTGACGAGGTTGAGGCGGGTTTTTTCGCCACCGCTGAGGACGGCGGTTTTTTTGAGGATGTCGTCTCGCTTGAAAAGAAAGGAACCAAGGATGCTGCGAGCCTCGTCTTCGCGCAGTGTGCCGTTGGTGGAGAGGATTTCGTCGAGGAGGGAGTTATTGGGATTGAGCGTGGCGGCGCGGTGCTGACTGAAGTAGCCGATCTTGGAATTGCTGCCGTAGGTGAGTTTGCCTTTTTGGAACTCGACTTCACCGGCGAGGATTTTGAGGAGGGTGGATTTGCCCGCACCGTTCGGGCCGACGAGGGCGACGCGTTCGCCGCGCTCGATCATGAGGTCGAGCCCGCGGTAAACGACATGGTTGCCGTAGGCCATGTGGACACCTTCGAGCAGGACGGAGCGCTGGCCGCCGCGCTCGGGCTGAGGGATGCGGAAGCGGAAGGGTTTTTTCGGAGGCTCGGGGCGCTCGATTTTTTCCATGCGCTCGATCTGCTTGAGCTTGCTCTGGGCCTGCGCGGCCTTCGAGGAGACGGAACGGAAGCGGTCGGCGAATTCCTGGAGCGCGGTGATTTCCTTTTGCTGGTTTTTGTAGGCCGCGGCTTGGATTTCGTAATTGCGCTCGCGCTGTTCCATCGCGGCGGAGTAGTTGCCGGAATAGTGGACCAGTTTTTTGGCGGAGATTTCGTAAACGCCATCGATGAGGGCGTCCATGAACTCGAGATCGTGGGAGATGAGCAGGAGGGCGCTGGAGCAGGTTTTGAGATACTGCTGGAGCCAGAGGAGGGATAGGAGGTCGAGGTGGTTGGTCGGCTCGTCGAGGAGGAGAAGGTCGGGCTCCATGACGAGGAGGCGGGCAAGATGGGCGCGCATGATCCAGCCACCGCTGAGTTCCTTGGCAGGGCGGGACCAATCCGTCTCGCGGTAGCCGAGGCCGGCGAGCATTTTTTTAGCGCGGGCTTCGACCTGGGGATTGGAGAGGGCTTCGTGTTTCGCGTGGGCCTCGAGGTAGGTGGCGCTGGAGACATCGCCGGCGGCTTCGCAGGCGGCGAGGGTTTTTTCGAGGGCTTGGACTTCGCCTGCACGGCCGGTGGTGATGTCGAGCGCTGTCTCAGATCCGACGGCTTCAGCTTCCTGCGGGAGGTAGCCGAGGGTGGTCCATTCGTCGCGTTGGATAGTGCCGGCATCGGCCTCATCGCGACCGAGGATGAGAGAGAAGATAGTCGATTT
>JBMTBF010000265.1:0-2345 GCA_049429585.1 Terrimicrobiaceae bacterium
CGGCCCCGCTCACATGACCTAAAAACTCGCCCTTCCGGTTGTAAACCCTCTTGCCAACGATCTCATCCCATCGATTCCCGCGTTCGTCGGCCTCGGCGGGGAGGGAAAAAGATGCAAGCATTACTGTGGCGAACACGCGCAAAAGCGAGGCCGTGTGCAGGTGTGGGATGGTTCGAGTCGACATGCCAGAGGGAATGAATGCATTGTCGGGAGCGTTCGCAATGCAAAAAGCACACAAAATCGCTTTGGTTTTGAAGCGGTTTTTTTATTTACCTCGCTGGATTTTGAAACTATTCAACACTAATGAGGTTCCTCTTCATTCTACTCACTATGGGTGTTTTGATTTTCTCGGGCACCCTTGATTCCCGCGCTGCTTTGGTTTTTTATAATGTTAACCAGTCAGGGGGGGTGGGCACACCAATCAGAATGGGAAGTATCCAGACACCGCCCAATGGAAATTACACATTGGGTAACATTCACGGTGTGTCATTTGGTATCCAGACAGCTCCAGGGGGTTTGTTTTCGGAATTTAACAACAGCATAGAGTGGGCTTCAGGCGCTGCGATTGGTGGATCTTCCTTTCTAGGCAACGGCAATATTTTCAAGTTCGGCTCGGGGGTATCGGTCAATTCAGGCTCCTCGAGCAATTGGACTCACCACGATCCCGGTTTTGCTGACAGTGGCCAGCCAGGAGGAAACTGGAATGCTGGGGGGCTGGGATATGCAGGTATGCGAATCGTTGCTGGTGGTGGTTCCTATTACTACGGCTGGGTGGAACTGAACTACAATGCAGGGACAAATTCGGTGACTGTGAATCAATTTGCGTTTCAAGATACGTTGAATACCGCTGCATTGACTGGTGCTTCTGCTGTGCCCGAACCAGAGCAAGTCGCTGCAAGCCTCCTGCTTCTCATCGGCGTCGGAGGGTATGCAATTGTTGCTCGGCGGAAAGGCACAAAGTCCGCTGCGACTCAGTCGGCTTAATTAAAGTCGGCACTACTGACTACAGATCGCCCTCAAATTCCAGCCACGGCGGCGGAATTGCCCTCTATGCGGTTTCCAACAAGATGCCGCGCACCGATAGCGCCAGCGTGATTTCTGCCACAGTGCGATTTTTTCAGTAAAAGCTCCTTGGCGGAACACCCAGAGTGAATGCCTCCAGCACAGCCCGTCCTCAATCCAGCGCCTGGCGGCAGCGTTTGACTTCGATAAAGAGGACGACGAGGGCGAAGAGAGATCGATGGCCAGAGTGCGTGTTTACCTCTCAGGATGAGAGCGAGCGGACGCTTATGTCGATGGAGGGAGGATTTGGTTTTTTAAGGCGCGACCTAGTGATTAAACCAACTGCACATCGCCGGGGCCTTCGACGATTTCGCCGATGAGGAGGCCTTTGGTTCGGGCGAGGATTTGGGCGGCTTGTTTTTTCGGGACGACGAGAGTCATGCCGATGCCCATGTTGAAGACTTGATACATTTCGTCTTCGGGGATTTTGCCGCCTTTTTGGATGAGGCGGAAGAGTTCGGGGACTTGCCAGGAATCTTTGCGAATGGCGGCGCGGCAGGTTTTGGGGAGGACGCGGGGGAGATTGTCGAGGAGGCCGCCGCCGGTGATGTGGGCGGCACCGTGAAGGCTGCCTGCCGGGAGCGAGGCCATGAGGGGTTGGTAATTCGAGTGGATGCGGAGGAGCTCGCGGCCAAGCGGGAGCTTCATGCCGGGTGCGGGCTTGTCCAAGGGTAGGCGCATTTTTTCCAAGAGCACCTTGCGGGCAAGCGAGTAGCCGTTGGTGTGGAGTCCATTACCGCGGAGGCCGATAATGGCGTCGCCGGGGCGGATTTTCGAGCCGTCTAGGAGTTTCGGGCGGTCCACGACGCCGACGATGGTTCCAGCGACATCGTATTCGCCTTTCTGATACATGCCGGGCATCTGGGCGGTTTCGCCGCCGATGAGGGCGCAGCCACCTTCTTGGCAGGCTTTGGCGAAGCCTTTGAGGATTTGCTTGAATACAACGGGGTCGAGCTTTTCACCGCCGATGTAGTCGAGGAAAAACAAGGGGCGGGCGCCGATGACGGCGATGTCATTGATGCAATGGTTGACGAGATCTTGGCCGATCGTGTCGTGGCGGTTCGTGGCGAAGGCGATTTTGAGCTTGGTGCCAACGCCGTCCACGCTCGAGACGAGCACGGGGTCCTTCATGCCGCGGAAGTTCGGGCGGAAGAGACCGCCGAAGCCGCCGATTTTGCCCAAAACCTCAGGTCCATGAGTGGCGCTGACGAGGGCGTGGATTCCTTTTTTAACTTGGTTGCCGAGGTCCACATCGACTCCGGCGGCGGCGTAGGCTTTTTTGG
>JBMTBF010000266.1:0-2316 GCA_049429585.1 Terrimicrobiaceae bacterium
GGAAGTAGCGGTAGTCGTGCGCGCTTTCCTTGATGCGCATGAGGGTGGTCTCGCCACGGGCGTCATCCCAGCGCCGGGTCTCCTGCTGCAGCGTGCCGCCTCCCCGTAGGACTTCGATCTGGCGGGGAATCTCAAAGGCAAGGGCGCGGCGGACCCCCGAGATGGAGTTCAGGTTTTTCACCTCGATCTTGGTGCCGAATTTCTCGGTGCCGACCGGGCGAACGGAGACATTCACATCACAGCGGAGCTGGCCTTTTTCCATGTCGGCGTCGCTGATGCCGCCGTAGATCATCACCTGCTGGAGCACGGTGAGGTAAGCGAAGGCCTCTTCGGGCGAGGCGATGTCGGCCTCTCCCACGATCTCCATGAGGGGCGTGCCGGCGCGGTTGAAATCAATGCCGGTGGCGGTCTCCATGTGAAAACTTTTCGCGACATCCTCTTCGAGGTGGATGCGGACGAGGCGGGCCTTCTTGTCCTTGGTGGCAATGGTTTTCTGGGCGTCCTTCGGATACGCGAGGTCGTGGAGCGGAACGGAACCGCCGAGGCAGAGCGGCAGATCGTATTGGCTGATCTGGTAGTTCTTCGGCATGTCGGGGTAGAAATAATTTTTACGGTCGAACTTGCAGACCGGGCCGATCTCGCAACCGAGCATGAGGCCGGCGAGGGCGGTGAGTTTGAGCGCTTCCTCGTTCATCACCGGCAACGCGCCGGGCATTCCGAGGCAGACGGGGCAGACATTGGTGTTCGGCTCGGCGCCGTATTCGACCGCGCAGGAGCAGAACATCTTGCTGCGGGTCTTGAGCTGGACATGGACTTCGAGGCCGATGGTGGCGATGTATTCGGTCATGGTTTCTTTTTCGGAGCGGGAGGATTCTGTTTCGGAGCGGTGGCGCGATCGAGCGCTTTTTCGAGGTCGAGTTCAGCCACGAGCTTTTGCAGGGAGGGGTCGGTGGCGGCGTTGAGAATGGTCCTGCTCTGCATGAGGACGATGAAGTTTTTTGTCTCTGCGGCCTGGAGGACTTGCGGGTCATCCATGAGGGCCTGAACGCGCGGATGGGCCATGATTTTTTGAACGCCCGGATCGTCAAGGAAGCGCATCATGGCGTCGGGATTTTTCGACAACTCGCCGAGGCGTGTGATGCGGTCGTAGGTTTCGGTCGGGAGGATATCGATCGATTGGACGACTCCGCCCAGCGGGCCTTTTTCTAGTGAGCTTTTTAGGTCGACGAGGTTCTTGGAAAAGCCGGTGGAATCGGGATTCGCTTGTGCGATGGCGCCGCCCGCGCGGATCAGCGTGATGCCGCTCCAGAGAATGAACAGGCCGGTGAGGAGGCCGAAAACCGCGCCGCCCGCGCCGAAGAGCCAGCGCACGAGGCCGGGCGGTTGTTGGGAGGTGCGTTTGAAAAGAACAGCGCTCAAGAACAGGCAGATTCCCAAGACGAGCAGGGCGACGACGCTGCCAACGACCAAGCCCGCCAAAAAGGAAATGCCTGGCATGAGGATGCCGATCAGCGAGGCCACACCCTGGCCGGCAAGGAGGCCGAGAAAACCCGAGGCGACAAACGCGCCAAAGTGCAGGGCGGCGCGAATCACGCCGCGACGCCAGCCGCCAAAAATTTCCCAAAGGAGAAACAGGGCGGCTCCATAGATAAGAGCGTTTTGCCAGAATGGAGAGGCGAGGTCGGCGCCCACGGCTTATCTCGGCAGGCAATCCTGCGCGCGCTGGCGGAGGGCGTGGTCAACAAGAACGAGGGCGGTCATTGCCTCAACCATGACCACGGCGCGGGGAAGAACACAGGGATCGTGGCGACCGCGCGCGGCGAGGGTGGATTCGGATCCCCCGACAGTGACGGTTGATTGAGGCTTCGCGATGGTAGCGGTGGGTTTGAAGGCCACGCGGAACAGAAGATTCTCGCCATTGCTGATACCGCCTTGCACGCCGCCGGAGAGATTGGTTTTGGTGTGAACGCGACCGTCGCGGATTTCAAAGGGATCGTTGTGCTCCGCGCCGGTCAGAAGCGTTCCTGCAAAGCCCGAGCCGACTTCGAAACCCTTTGTCGCCGGAAGGCTGAGCATGGCTTTGGCAAGATCCGCCTCGAGACGGTCGAATACCGGTTCGCCTAGTCCGACAGGCATTCCGCGCACGGCGGCATCGATCAACCCGCCAACGCTATTTCCCTCGCTGCGGATTTTTTTGATGCGGGCGATCATCGCTTCGGCGGCGGCCGGGTCGGGGCAGCGCACGGCATTGGATTCGATGGCGTCGAAGGTTACCGAGTTCGCATCGACGCGGGATTCGATGTCGTGGATGCGGGA
>JBMTBF010000267.1:0-2316 GCA_049429585.1 Terrimicrobiaceae bacterium
CAAAGGGCGCGTTCGACGCCGTGAAGGCCCGCACCAGCACCGACGAATACGGCGGTACGCCGCTCCTTGGCGTGAATGGTATTTGTATCAAAGCCCACGGCAATTCCTCGGTCCGCGCCCTTCGCAATGCCATCCGCGCCGCCCGCACTGCGATCGAACAGAATATCAACACCCGCATCGTCGAGGCGATGCAACCACTCCATGAAAAAGACCCTGCGCGACATCCCGCCGAAGCCTAGCCGCACCGCCTCCATCATCGGCACCGGCAGCTATGTGCCCGAGCGCGTTCTCACCAACGCCGACCTGGAGTCGATGGTCGAAACCTCCGACCAGTGGATCGTCGAGCGCACCGGCATCCGCGAGCGTCGCCTCGCTGCGGACACCGAATTCACCAGCCACATGGCTGCCAAGGCGGCTCAAGCCGCGATGGAAAATGCGGGGGTCAAACCAGAGGAAATCGATCTCATCCTCGTCGGCACCGTCACGCCCGATAATTTCTTCCCCTCCACCGCCTGCCATGTGCAACGACTCATCGGTGCGAAAAACGCCGCTTGCCTTGATGTCAGCGCTGCCTGCTCGGGCTTCCTTTACTGCCTCGAGATTGCCCACCAATTCATCGCAAGCGGGACGAATGATACCGTGCTCGTCATTGGCGCCGACAAGCTCAGCAGCATCGTCAATTGGACCGACCGCAATACCTGTGTCCTCTTCGGCGACGGCGCTGGCGCTGCAATCCTCCGCCACCGTCCCGGTTCGCGCGGTGTTGTGACGACCTACATGGGGAGCGACGGAAACCTCGCCGATATTCTTCACATGCCCGGCGGCGGTTGCGCCTGCCCGACGACTGCCGAGAACATTGGCCAAAATCTCAATACGCTCCACATGAACGGCCGCGAGACCTACAAGCAGGCCGTCACCTCCATGATGCGCGCGGCGGGGATTGTCCTCGAGCGCTGCGGTCTCGAGGCGCAGGACATCACCTGCGTGATTCCCCATCAGGCCAACCTTCGCATCATCGAAGCCATGGCCGACCGCATGGGGCTCGGGTTGGAAAAATTCCATATCAATCTCGACAAATACGGCAACACCTCCGCCGCAGCCGTGGCGATCGCCCTTGACGAAGCCGCCCGCTCGGGCCGATTCCAGATCGGCGATCCCATCCTGCTCGTGGTCTTCGGCGGGGGTCTCACCTACGCCAGCGCGGTGATCGAGTGGTAGCCCCGACTGCAGACATCACTGGAATTCGCCGGGAGGCCGAGGATTTCCTCGAAACCATCGCGCACGAAAAGCATTGGAGCCACGCGCACCTCGAGTCCCGCAAAAAAGCCGCGCTCGCCGAAATCAACCAGACCGGAACTTGGAATCTGGAATTCAAGGAGTTGGAGCATGGCGCCAGGATGGCTTGGCGGAATAATGCCCGTTGCATTGGGCGGCTCTTTTGGTCCTCGCTGAAAGTCCGCGATATGCGGGATATGAGCGATCCCGATCATATAAATAATGCTCTCATCGAGCATTTGGACTTTGGGACAAATGGCGGGAAAATCCAACCGCTGGTTACGGTTTTTGCTCCATCGACATCCGAGGGGGCGACGGTGAGGATTTGGAACCACCAACTTCTCGGCTACGCGGGATACGAACTACCTGACGGCACCATTCTGGGGGATCCGAAGAATTTAGCCTTCACCCGAGAGGCCCAAAAGCTCGGCTGGCAGGGTGGGGGAACGCGGTTCGATTTGCTGCCATGGATCATTCAGAAGCGCGGCGAGGCTCCGAGGATTTACCCCGCTCCCCAGGCCTTGGAGGTCGCGCTAGAGCACCCCGAGTTTCCCTGGTTTTCCGAGCTCGGCCTCAAATGGTATGCGGTGCCGGTGCTTGCGGATATGGTTCTGCGTATCGGCGGAGTCAACTTTCCTGCCGCGCCATTCAACGGCTGGTATATGGGAACGGAGATCGGCTCGCGTGATTTGGGTGATACCGGGCGCTATGACTGCCTGCCTGCCATTGCCGACCGCATGGGCCTTGACCGCTCGCGTGATTCATCCCTCTGGAAAGACCGGGCGCTTGTGGAACTCAACGCCGCCGTCCTGCATTCGTATTCCAAAGCCGGCGTTCGGATCGTGGACCACCACCGCGCCTCGTCGGAATTCATGGATTTTGTCGCCCGCGAAAAAAAAGCCGGACGTCTCGTTTCAGCCGATTGGAGCTGGATCGTGCCGCCCATGTCGGGTTCAGCGACTCCGGTTTTCCACAAAGGCTGGAAGGACCGCGCCCTCCTGCCCGACTACATCACCCAACCCAAGGCCTGGGTGCGTTTTT
>JBMTBF010000268.1:0-2297 GCA_049429585.1 Terrimicrobiaceae bacterium
GCATGATCCGCTCGATCATGGAGCGGAGGGCGCGGGCGCCGGTGCCTTTGCGGATCGCTTCGGAGGCGAGGGCGCGGAGGGCGTCCTTGGTGATGTTCAGACCGACGCCGTCCATGCCGAGCAGCTTGGTGTATTGCTTCACCATGGCGTTTTTCGGCTCGGTGAGGACTTGGACGAGTTGTTCCTCGGTGAGTTCGTCGAGGGAAGCGACGACAGGAAGGCGGCCGATGAATTCCGGGATAAGGCCGAAGGAGATCAAATCCTCGGGTTCGACTTTTTTAAGGATGTCGGAGCGGGAGGTTTCGGGGTCGGCACCGATCGCGGGGGCGTTGAAGCCCATGGTGCGCCCGCCGAGGCGGCGTTGGATGATTTTTTCGAGGCCGACGAAGGCTCCGCCGCAGATGAACAGGATCTTCTCGGTGTTGACCTGGATGTATTCCTGCTGGGGGTGCTTGCGGCCGCCTTGGGGCGGGACATTGCAGACGGCGGCTTCGAGGATTTTGAGGAGGGCCTGCTGGACGCCTTCGCCGGAGACATCGCGGGTGATGCTGACATTGTCGGTCTTGCGGCCGATTTTATCGATTTCGTCGATGTAGATGATTCCCATCTCGCAGCGCTTCACATCGAAGTCGGCATTTTGGAGGAGGCGGAGGATGATCGTTTCCACATCCTCGCCGACATAGCCGGCCTCGGTGATGGAGGTGGCGTCAGCAATGGCGAAGGGAACATCGAGGATTTCGGCGAGGGTGCGGGCAAGGAGGGTCTTTCCGGATCCGGTGGGCCCGAGCAATAGGATGTTGCTCTTTTCGATCTCCACATCATCGAGCGCCTCGAGGTTGGTCGTGGACTGGGTGAGGCGCTTGTAGTGGTTGTGCACGGCGACGGAGAGGACCTTCTTGGCGTGGTCCTGCCCGATGACATGCTGGTCGAGCATTTTTTTGATCTCGACCGGCTTGGGAACACGGAAAGCAGGTTTGGTTTTCCGGGTTTCGTCCTTGAATTCCTTCTCGAGAATGCCGCGGCAGATCGTGATGCAGCTGTCGCAAATGTAGACGCCCGGCCCGGCGATGAGCTTACGGACTTCGGCTTGGCTCTTTCCGCAGAAAGAGCACATCGTGAGATTGTTCGCGCGGGCCATGGTGCGGGGGAGCTAAGGGATTACTCGGCAGCTTTTTCGGCGGCCTTGACGGCGTCGGGGAGGTCCTTGCGGGACTTCACCACTTCGTCCACGAGACCGTAGGCTTTCGCCTCATCAGCGGTCATGTAGTTGTCGCGGTCGGCATCCTTTTCCACGGTCTCGACGGTTTGGCCGGTGTGGTGGGAAATGATGCGGTTGAGGCGCTTCTTGAGTTTGAACATGAACTCGACCTGGCGCTCGACATCGCTGGCCTGGCCGCGGGCTCCGCCGGAGACCTGGTGGATCATGATGTCGGAGTTCGGCAGGGCGTAGCGTTTGCCCTTGGTGCCGGCGCAAAGGAGGACGGCTCCCATGCTGGCGGCGAGGCCCATGCAGTAGGTGTTCACATCGCAGGTGACGAACTGCATGGTGTCGTAGATCGCGAGGCCGGCTGTGACGGATCCGCCGGGCGAGTTGATATAGATATTGATGTCTTTTTTGGCGTCCTCCATTTGAAGGAAAAGCATCTGGGCGATGACGAGGTTGGCGACATTGTCGTCAATCGGCGTGCCGATGAAGATGATGCGATCCTTGAGGAGGCGGGAGTAGATGTCGTAGCTGCGTTCTCCGCGGCCGGTT
Source organism: Terrimicrobiaceae bacterium (assembly GCA_049429585.1). Lineage (GTDB taxonomy): Bacteria > Verrucomicrobiota > Verrucomicrobiia > Chthoniobacterales > Terrimicrobiaceae > UBA967. The sequence goes on from JBMTBF010000268.1 coordinate 1,757, forward strand.
TGTTCAACGACGATTGGGACTAGCATGATGGAAAAAAATCAGTTGGTGGCTTCCTGGGCGCTTTCCTTGGGCTCGGAAAGCTCGGTCACGGTAGCATTCGAGACCACATAATCAAGGGCCTTGGTAATACGGATTTGTTCCCGGATGCGGCCGATTCCGCCTTTGCGGGAGAGGTCCTTCACGAGCTTCTTCACGGGGATCTGGTGGCGTTCCGACATCTCCAAAACGGCTTGGTAAAGCTCAGGCTCGGTCTCCTCGATCTTCTCCTGCTCAGCGATGCGGAGGAGGACGAAATTGGCGCGGACGCGCTCGCGGGCGCTCTCTCCGGCGGTCTCGACGATCTGGTCGGTGTGGGACTTGAGGTCGTCGTCGCTCATGCCGCGGGCTTGGGACTCGGCAACGATATCCTTCAGGATCGAACCGGTCTCGACGGCGACCGCCTGCTCGGGAAGTTCGCAGGTGAAAAGGCCAAGGAGTTTTTTCACGGCGGCGTTGCGCTTGGCGACATCGAACTGGTAGTCGGCGGATTCCTGCTGGCGCT
>JBMTBF010000269.1:0-2294 GCA_049429585.1 Terrimicrobiaceae bacterium
GCGATGAGTTCATGGCCTTGGGGGAGCGGGTGGATGCCATCCCAGAGCCAATATTCCGGAGAACTGGGAGAGGCTGCTACTCGGTTGAAAAGGTCCTGGGTTGGGATATGGATCGCGCCGAATTCCTTGGCCAATCGCGCCACCGCCTCTCGATAGCCATCGACCCTCTCGCGGCGCTCCTGAAACTTGTTTTCCGCGCTCTTGCCTCCGACTGGGAGGATAAAGGGATCCATCAAGATGATCTTCAAATCGGGGTTCGCTTTACGGCTGTCATGGAGGAGATTTCGATAGGTCGTCTCGTAGTTCTCAACTGGCAGTTCTTTTATCGAATCATTCACCCCGATCAGAACGGTCAGCACATCCGGGGCAACTGCAATCGCATCGGCCTGCCAGCGGGCACTCAGATCCTGCACGGTATTTCCAGAAATGCCTCGATTGATGAACTCCAAGCCAGGGGTGTCCACACCGAGGCGAGCCGCAAGCAGGAAGACATAACTGTGTCCAAGGAGATGGTTCTTGTCCGTGGTATTCGGACGGCGATCCCTGCTCATGTCCGTGATCGAATCTCCGATGAAGAGAAGTCGGGTGCCAGTGTCAAAGCAGCGAAGGGGAGGCACTCGGGATGAATTATTCCCGCGCGTGATAGTCAGTATACTGAAAAAAAGAGCAACGCTGAAAATGCGGTGGAATGAAATTGAAGCCATTAAACAAGTTTATGTTACCCTTCTACTTCAAGAAAGTTCATGCATTTGGATGAAGGCGTCATTTGTGTGAATCAAATCGGCGTCTGTTTTCAAAGGAATAGGGGGCAGGGGGTGGAATGTCCCCAAGCAAAAACGCGAACGGGATTTCCGTTCGCGTTTTTTGTTTAAAAGAGCGTGAGCCCCTTCGGATCAGGGGTGAACCGGGGTAACCAATTCTTTTTTCTCACCGTCTTTCTTGTCGCCTTTTTTATCCTTGTGGTCGCACGATCCGCAATCCGCTTGGGACGCTGCGATAGAAGTGACAATGATGGCCGCTGTGAGGAGTAGTGTTTTAATCATAGAATTGCTAGTCGAGTCGACTCGCCGAAACGTGTCAATGGGCAATTTCGCCCTGCACCCAACGCGAACTAAGAATTTTGATCCCGGGCGGCTTGACGGTCGTTTCAGAGCGGCGCACGAAGGTTCGATGCGTGGAAAAAATATGTCGCGAGTTCGAGTCTCGTCACCCGCTCCACTTTCACTGTCGGAAAAAGCCCCCTTTCAAAAAGCAAAGATGCCTACAATGCGGGGCCGACGATTTTTTTGAGGCGAAGCATTCCGCGGCGGATGCGTGCCTTGATGGTGCCCAGGGGGGTCTTCAGGCGGGTGGAGATTTCCAGTTGGGTCAGGCCTCCGAAATAGGACATTTCGATGACTTGACGCTGCTCGCTGTTGAGCTTCATCACGGCGGCGCGGACGATTTTTTGCTTCTCACCGGATTCGATGCGGTCGTTCGGATTGTCGATGCCGGGTCGGGTGAGGGGTTCCATCTCGCGCTCGGCGTCGTCATTCAACCGCAAACGGCGCTGGATGGAGCGGAGGCGGTCGATCGCCTTGTTGCGTGTCATGGTGACGGCCCAGTTCAAAGGCTTGCCGCGGCTGACCTCATACATGGGAGATTTTTCCCAAATCATGAACATCACCTCCTGGGTGACATCCTCGGCGTCGTTGGCGTTGTTCAGGATTTTGTAGGCCGTGGAAAAAACGAGGGCGGCGTGGCGTTTGTAGAACTCCGCAAAACAATCCCGGTCGCCTTGTCCAATCCGCAGGATCAATTCGACATCGTCGGGAGTATTCACAGGGATGGCCGGGGTGGAGTCGCTCACGGACGCAAAGCCTAGGCCCGGGATTCGGGAATGGCAACCCAAGGGATTTCGGCGGTGAGGAGGGGGATTAGGATTGTTCCGAGGCGCGGGACTCCAAGGCTTTCACGCGTGTGTAGAGCTTGCGGATGTTTTTCAGGAGGGCGTAGTTCTCCTTGTATTCGCGGATCGGTTGGGCGGGGGCTCCGAACATGATGGTGTTCGGCGGCACATTCTTGGCGAGGCCGGACATCGCGCCGATCATGACCTTGTCGCCGATCTCGATATGGCCACTCAGGCCAACCTTGCCCGCGAGGGTGACATAATTTCCGATGCGGGTGCTGCCGGAGATGCCAACCTGCGCGCAGAGGATGCAATGCTCACCGATAGTCACATTGTGCCCGATCTGGACGAGGTTATCGATTTTGGTGCCCTTCTGGATCCAAGTGCGGCCGAAGCGGGCGCGGTC
>JBMTBF010000270.1:0-2284 GCA_049429585.1 Terrimicrobiaceae bacterium
ACGACATCCTCGACCTTGTTCACGCGGAAGTCGGCGAGTTCGGAGATGTGGCAAAGGCCGTCTTTTCCGGGCAGAACTTCGACGAAGGCGCCGAATTCTTTGATCGAGACGACGGTGCCTTGGTAAAGCTCCCCGACGGTGATTTCCTTGGTCATGCCGAGGATGATTTCCTTCGCACGCTTCAGGCTGTCGCCGTTGTTCGAGTAGATGTGCACCGAGCCATCGTCCTCAATGTTGATCTCGGCTCCGGTCTCGGCAACGATGCCTTTGATCGTCTTGCCGCCAGGGCCGATGATGAGGCCGATTTTGTCGGGGTTGATGCGAATCGTCTCGATGCGCGGCGCGTAGGGGCTGAGTTCGGTGCGCGGAGCGGCGAGGACGCCGTTCATAACATCGAGAACCTTGGTGCGGGCGGCTTTGGCCTCGGCGACGGCTTCGAACATGATCTCGTGCGAAATGCCGGGAAGCTTGAGGTCGAGCTGGAAGCCTGTGACGCCCTCGGTGGTTCCACAGAGTTTGAAGTCCATGTCGCCGAAGTGGTCCTCGCTGCCGATGATGTCGGTGAGCGTGGTGTAGCGCTTGAGATGGTCGCCATCATACTCGGTGACGAGGCCGACGGAGATGCCACCAACGGGACGGCGGAGCGGAACGCCCGCGTCCATGAGAGCGAGCACGCCGGCACAGACGCTGGCCATCGAGGTGGAGCCGTTGGATTCCATGACTTCGCTCACAACGCGGAGCGCGTAGGGGAAATCCTTCTCGCTTGGCACAACGGGCTCGATGGAACGCTCGGCGAGGGCGCCGTGGCCGATCTCGCGGCGGTTTTGTCCTCCGAAGCGGCCGGTTTCACCGACGCTGAAGGGCGGGAAGTTGTAGTGAAGCATGAAACGCTTCGTGTCAGGGCCGCCGCCGTAGGAGTCGATCATCTGGGCTTCTTCGGCAGGGGCGAGAGTCGCGATGCCGAGGGCCTGTGTCTCGCCGCGAGCAAAGAGCGCGCTTCCGTGTGTGCGGGGCAGGAGACCGACATCGCCTGAGAGAGGGCGGATGTCGTGGAGTCCACGGCCGTCGCAGCGTTGCTTGCGGTCGAGGATCGAAATGCGGAAGGCTTTTTTCTGCAGGTAGTCGAACGCCTGGGAGATTTCGAACTTCGAGGCGGACGGGAATTTTTCCAGAACGGCTTTTTCGACTTCCTCGCGAAGCGCGCCAACGGCTTTCGAGCGGTTCACTTTTCCGCTGGTGTAGAGCGCGGCCTCGATGCGGTCGCCGGCGACCGAGTAGGCGACTTCCAAAATGGAGGCGTCCACCTGGAAGAGCGGCACCGAGCGTTTCGGCTTGCCGACGGCGGCGGCGAGCTCGCGCTGGGCGGCGACGAGGAGCTTCACGGCCTCGCGGGCGAAATCGAGACCGGCATTGAAGTCGGCCTCGGGAAGTTCGTTGGCGGCGCCTTCGATCATGATGACTTTTTCGCCGTCACCGACATAGACGAGGTCGAAATCGCTGTGCTCGCGCTCGTCATGGGTCGGGTTGATGACGAATTGGCCGTTGATGCGACCGACGCGAACGGCACCAACAGGTCCGGCGAACGGAATATCGGAAACGCAGAGCGCGGCCGAGGCGCCATTGATCGAGAGAATATCGGGATCGTTCTGGCCATCGGCGCTCAAGAGAAGGGTGATGACTTGGGTGTCGTAGAGGTAGCCCTTCGGGAAAAGCGGGCGCAGGGGACGATCGGTCATGCGCGCTGTAAGGATTTCCTTTTCCGAGGGACGGCCCTCGCGTTTGAAATAACCGCCGGGGAATTTGCCAACGGCGGCCGCCTTTTCCTTGTATTCGACGGTTAGCGGGAAGAAGTCCTGGCCTTCCTTGATGGTGGTGGCTGAGACGGCGGTGACGATCACGACGGTATCGCCGCAGCGAACGGTCACGGCGCCGTCGGCGAGTTTGGCGAGTTTGCCGGATTCAAAAACGATGGGAGTCTTGCCCGCGTGGGCAGTGGATGTATGGGACATGGAATGAATAATGGGTGGAGTCGCCAAACGGGCGACCGGTATTGGTATGATGTGGAAAGCCCCGGAAAAATCCGGGGCTATCGGTTTTTTAGGCCTTTCGCTTACTTGCGAAGGTCGAGTTTCTCGAGGACCGTCGCGTAGCGGGCCGAAGCCGTGCGCTTGAGGTAATCAAGCAGGCTCCTGCGGGTGGCGACGAGTTTGAGCAAACCGCGGCGGGACGAGTGGTCCTTGGCGTTGGTTTTGAGGTGCTCGGTGAGGCTCAGGATGCGTTTGGT
>JBMTBF010000271.1:0-2276 GCA_049429585.1 Terrimicrobiaceae bacterium
GTAACGCTCGATTTTTATTCGGAGATGCCCACATGGATTTCCACAGGTTGGCTGGATTGAAGCCGGCACCATAGCACCAAGTCGTCACCCCCGAGGCCTTGCTCGATGCCCCACTTGGGTTCACTAGGGGTGGCACCTTGCACTTCGATGCGGGGCGTTTTGCCGGTTGGCCAGTTTTTGAAAATAAGCACGGGGTTCACCACAACAGCGTCTGGGGAGGCCTCGAGCCTCACGACGAGTGGAGCGCTGGCATCTGGAGCCGCACCAAGATCAAACACATAGGCTTTCTGGGCCTTGTCAAACCCGCGATTTTTAAGCCCCTTGCTGGTGGTCGTGGCAGGAGCCGGATGGAGCCATGCCTTGGCGAGAGTTGTCAGTTCCTTCGGGGTTTTATCGGTCATCCCATGCATCATGAGGTAGGTCTCGGAGGTCTCCGTCGCTTGGTGTGGTTCCCAATCCTTCCAAAACGAGACCGTGCTGTGCGATGGGCGACTCGGCTCAATGGTATCTTTGGAAGGGGATTTGCCTTGGGAGACGGGCCAGTGGTTCCACCACTTGAAGATCGAATTTTTCGAGTGTCCCTTGAACATGCCGATAGCCATGTGTGGCGAGGGAGGCACGACGATGAATGGGCGGAGTTCGGACTTCAGGTTCACCACCTGAATACAGGGAAGCTTGGGCAGGCCTTGGAACTTCCCGCCGGTGGCCACCTCGGGATAGGTATAGTCCACCACTTCCCCCTCCAAATTGCCGATCGAGACGGCCGTGGCCTCGATATTGTCCTCTGGCTTGCGGCCGGGTTGGTGCACAACGATCGATTCCTGCCAGTCGGCAAAATAGTCGATCGTGGAGGAGTGGAGCGTCATCTCCCGAATCCCGACCATGTCGGGATAGATGTAATAATACTCGTCCACCCAATCGCCTTGGGAGGTGTAGGGATCGATGAATGACTGCTTGTAGTTCACATCCACGAGGGCATAACGCCAGTGAATCACAGTCCGTGCCGGTGAGGAGTGAAGGATGCGGACATGGGAAAACCGGCACCGCTTGTCGCTCATGGGCTCGATACAACCCACACAGCCGTCCGACCCACCCATGCGCTCGACGAACTGGTTGTTATACCAAATGCCATTTTTCGTGACCCAATGCGGAATCAGGCTGGTTCCCCTCCAAAAAACAAAATTCGCACCGGGGTCATTGAAGGTCACCACGACATCCGGCGAATCACCGACACGCCACTGGGCATCCCACTCGGGGGAGTATTCCAACCGCGAATAAAACGCGCCAAAGCGCTTGCCATCCTGCGGACCGGAGGGAAGCACGCGGTGCTTCAGCGGTTGCTTGGTCGCGGGCTGAGCGACTGCATAAGCGTGTTCGACCTCGGCCGGACTCATGGCGCGGGTCACGAGCTTGGCCTCATCGATCAATCCATCAAAAACCATGTAGGTCTTATCGGCTGCATTTTCCCTGCCTCCCGGAGTCTGCTTCGAGTGGCTCATGCCGATCCAGAGGTCGGTGCCGGCAGCGGGCAGCAGTTTTCCAACTGCCGGCTTCGAGGCGACCTGCTTGCCATCGAGATACAGCGACATCCCGGTGGCAGGGTCGAATGTCGCCACCACATGCGACCAACACAGAAGCGGGAGCGGCCGAGGGGAGCGGCACATCTCCCACTTTCCAGCGATATTCGCTTGGAACAAGACATGCCCCTCATCGTCGATCCCAAGGAAATACCCCGCCTTGTTTTCTTCCGAGCAATCCAAGATGCCGGTGTGGTTTTGAGAATACTCCTGGGGCGCGACCCATGCCTCGAGGGTGAAGGAACCCTCGATCGGCGGCAACAACTCCGCCTTCCGCACGACTTTGGTGGTGAACCCGTCGAACTTGAGGGCCTGCCCTTTGACGCCCTCCACGGAATCCACCAACCCAAGGACACTGTCCTCGGGATTTTCTTCCAGTTTCCCGCCTCCAGGGATTCGCAACACCACATCGCGCGTGGTCAGTTTCTTGAGCACCGGCTCATGGGTGTTTTTTTGCAACCGGTCGAAACTCCAGTGCTGGCTATCGGGCGCCGCCGCCACGCAGAGGGGCACCCCGTTCATCGCCATGAGCGCCATGGCGGCCATGGCTGACTGTTTGGAATGGATTAAACTCTTCACGCCCCTTTCGCTCCTTTCGCTGTCCCGGAGGTGCCGAGCATAGGCAACTCCACGGGATCCTCAAATTCCCGGATCAGCCCGCGGAGGCGTTCCTTCAACGCTTCGCGCTCTTCGGCACGG
>JBMTBF010000272.1:0-2267 GCA_049429585.1 Terrimicrobiaceae bacterium
AATTGTTGGTGTCAGAATTAGTCGGGTAGTCGTCACGGACACTTTTAAATTGCTCCAGAGCGTTGGAGATGGCGGCGATTTCGGCTTTGGCTTTGTCTCGGGTGGCTTTTTGGTTTACTCCCCCCATGGCGGCGAGGGTGATGCCGGCGAGGATCGCGATAACTGTGATGGTGATCAACAGTTCGATGAGGGTGAAGGCGGGGGACGAAGAGCGGAAAGCGGAGAGCGGAGACCGGAGTGGGCGAGGCGGTAAGCGGAGAGGAGGGATCATGTATTTACAATGTAAAAGCGGCTTGGGGGTTTCAAGGAAATTTTTTTGGAAGCATTCAGGGTCGAAAAGGGTGCGCTCGATGATCGACGGGACGGGTGGGTTGGTGTCATGTTTTTCTGACCCATCGAGCGATAGTGAAACCATCAACCGCCATCGAAAGAAGATTCCTGTGGAACGAAGCCGCTCCTGCCGCGCAGATGGGCAAGGGGCTTCAAATGGGCTGCCTGAGCGCGCAGGGGAACCGCGAGGTTTTCGTTTGCCGTAATGGCTCGGCGTTTTTTCTCCGGACGCGGGAGGGCCGGAAGCGCTACCTGCGCGAAATCGATACGCCGCTCGGCAAGGCCCATTTTGAAGCGCTTTGGAAGCTCACGGAGGGCGCGAGGATTTTCAAAACCACCAGCCGCTCGAGCCGCAACAGGCTGGCTTTTTCCATCGAGACGATCCAATGCGGGAAGGCGGTGATCCGTTTTGCCACGGTTCAATTTGCCAAGCGCCAGTTCGCCACGGCCTTTCAGCCGCCGGAATGTTTCGGAGTCGAGGTCACGGACCAGGTCGAATTCAGCGATGCCCATCTCGCGTTGCATGGAATTCCGCCGCTCCGCAATGGCCGATCGCAAGCGGGCGCGCTGCCGTTTCTTTTTAAGAATGGCGTGCTGCACATCGTTCTTGTGACGAGTTCCTCGGGCACGCGCTGGATTGTGCCAAAGGGTGGACTCGAAAAAAACATGACCCGGCAGGAGGTGGCCTTAATGGAGGCGGCGGAGGAGGCGGGGGCGATCGGGGCAATCGAGCATGGGTTGAAAGCCGAGTGCCGGATGGCCGATCAGCGCACCTTGCATTTGTATCCGATGCGGGTGGCCGTGCTGCTTCCGCACTGGCCGGAGCGTCTGGCCCGCCGCCGCGTGGTGTTGCCGATCTACCGCGCGCTCCTGCGGATTCAGGATGTCGGGCTCGCGCAAGCCATCCGCCGCTTGGCGCGGCAACTCGAGCCGTGATGAGAGCCTGAAGGTGAGGGATTTTATGGTCTCACACGAAGCCGCAAAACCGCAAAGGGGAGAAGAAAACTACGGGAGCGAAGGGGCAGCGAAAAATTTTTGAAAATAAATCTTGTGCTGAGTGGGTGGGTTGTTAAATTGGACTCGTTCTGGGGGGAACAGAAGCCCGTTGCAGCAATCGTTGCGACGGGCTTCAACTTTTATGGGGTTCGTGTTTTTCGAAGTTTTCGGTTCAGGATTTCCAGCAGCGAACGGGTTTCGTCGAGGCGCAGGACGAGGCAGGCGAGCAGGTAGGAGGCCACGGCAAGGGTAATGGTCGCGAGCACGCCAGCGGCACGCCAGAGAAGGGAATCCGACGGAAGGAGGTCAGGCATGTAGGAGTTTGCGGCGAGGCAGACGAGGGCGATCGGCACAGTGGCGACGGCACAGCGCGCGAGGGTTGAGAGAAATTTCCCGCTGTCGAGCGTCTTCGCCGACGGGCGCATGAGCAGGTAGAGCGCGGCGAAATTCAGCGTGGCGCAGATCGTGGTCGAGAGCGCGAGGCCTTTGTGTCCCATATCCAGCTGGAACATGAAGTAGTTGTTGAGGGCGATGTTCAGCGCAACGGAGCCGAAGCTCACGAGCATCGGGGTCCATTTGCGGTTGATGGCGTAGAACGCTGGCGAGAGGACTTTGATACAGGAGTAGGCGACGAGGCCGATGGCGTAGAATTGCAGGGCAAGCGCGGTCTGGAGCGTGTCGCGGGCGGTGAAATTTCCGTGCTGGTAGACGAGGCCGATGACGGGTTCCGCCATGAACCAAAGCCCGACGGCGGAGGGAAGGGTGAGAAAAACGGCCAACCGCATCGCGCGGCCGAGGGTGGGTCCGAAGCGCGAGGTGTCCGTGTCGGCGGCGATACGCGAAACGACCGGCAGGGTGATGGTGGCGACGGCGACGCCGAAGACGCCGATCGGAAGCTGCATGAGGCGGAAGGCGCTGTTCAGCCAAGTGACGGCCTCGGC
>JBMTBF010000273.1:0-2232 GCA_049429585.1 Terrimicrobiaceae bacterium
GTTTTCGGGGTCGAGGAGTTCGGTGAGGAGGGCGCGTTTTTTCTCCTGCATATCGAGCACACGTTGTTCCACGGTGTCGCGGGCGACGAGTTTGATCGAAGTGACGACATTTTTCTGGCCGATGCGGTGTGCGCGATCGGTGGCTTGGGCTTCGACGGCGGGGTTCCACCAGGGGTCGAAGTGGATGACGGTGTCGGCGGCGGTGAGGTTGAGGCCGGTGCCGCCGGCTTTGAGGCTGATGAGAAAAACGGAGACCGAGGAGTCGTTTTGAAACCGCTCGACCACGGCGCCGCGGTCTTTGGTGGTGCCATCCAAGCGGCACCAGGAAATGCCGGCCTCGTCGAGGGCGGGAGCGATGAGGTCGAGCATGGAGGTGAATTGGCTGAAGACGAGCGAGCGGTGTCCGCCGTCCACGGCCTCGCGCAGCAACTCCAGCAGCGCCTCGAGTTTTCCCGACGGGGCGGGGGAGTCTTTGCCGAGCAAACGCAGATCGCAACTGGCCTGGCGGAGGCGGAGCAGGGCGGCGAGGACCTTCATGCGCGCGGCGCCGCCGGACTCGCGGAGGGCATCGACCTGGGCGCGGGCGGCGATCTGGAGTTGGGTGTAGGCGGCCTTTTGGTCGGGGGTGAGTTCGACCTCCACGATCTGCTCGATCTTGGCGGGAAGCTCGGGGAGGATTTGGGATTTCGTGCGGCGGAGCATCCAGGGCCTCACGCGGCGGAGGAGGCGTGGCCAGGCTCCGGCACCCTCGCCGGCGAGGATGGGTTTCTCGTAGCGGTCTTGGAAATCCCCTCGCGTTCCGAGGTAGCCGGGCAGGAGAAACTCGAAGAGGGACCACAGGTCGCGCACGGAATTCTCGAGCGGGGTGCCAGTGAGAATGAAGCGCGCGCGGGATTTCACCGCATAGGCGGCTTTGGCGTTCTGGCTTTCGGGATTTTTGATGTGCTGGGCCTCGTCGAGGACGACGGAGGCGAACGCGAGGTTTTGGTAATGCGCGATGTCGCGGCGGAGCAGGGCGTAGCTGGTCACCACGAGGTCGTGGCTGGGGATTTGGGCAAAAAGTTTTTCCCGATCCGGACCGCCAAGAGCGAGGATTTGGAGGCCGGGGACGAAGCGTGCCGCTTCGCGAGTCCAGTTCCAGACCAGCGAGGAGGGGCAGATCACAAGGTGGGGCCCGGGCGTGGCCTCGAAATACGCGAGGGCTTGGACGGTTTTGCCGAGCCCCATGTCGTCTGCCAAAAGCCCGGCCTGGCGGGCGAGCAACCACGACGCGCCTTCGATTTGGTAGGGGCGGAGGCGTGATTGGAGCGGGCCGAGTTTTTTGGGGGAGGATTTGGAGGTGGGCGATTCGGCGCGGCTCCAGTCGGTGATGCTGGCTTCGAGATACCCGCGCTGGGCTGGAGGAATTCGGTAGCCGCCGCGTTCCTGCGTGGGATTACAATCCCTCAAGACCTCCTCGAGATCGGCGGCAAGCGCGGCATCGGGAATGGCGATCCGGCCATTGGACAGGCGGAGCCGCGGAGTGCCGCTCTGCAAAAGCCTTCGCACATCCTGGTCGCTCAGGACGGCTTCCTTCCCGGCGCTGAAATGGACATGGAAATCCAGCCAACCATCACCTCGCTCGCGGAGGGCGAATTGCGGCTCGAGGCGAACGATGTCGCGCGTCACATGCTGGAATCTCTCCCCCTCACGGATGGTCCATTTTTGTTTAAGGCTGGGTAGGGTGTTGGCGAAAAAACCAACGACTGCATCCTCGCCGCGCAGGACCGCCTTCCCCTTGTCGTTCTCAAAGCCGGTGCGAACGAGTTCCGCCAAAACCTCGGCCTCGGCGGTTGGGTTGCTGGCACCGGGCGTGGAGTATTCAAAATCCACCGTGGCTTCGAGGTGGCGGAGCGAGCCTTCGATCGAGAGGGTAACGCGTGGAAGCTCGGCGCTGGTCTGGCTGCGAGTTGGCGCGTCGGCGGGTTTCGGCGCGGGGGAGGATTTGGTCGGCGAGAGGACTTCGAGACCGATCGCCACGGAGTGCGCGCAGATCATGCCTCGGCGTCGCGAGTCCGCGCACGGGCAGAGATTTTCGATATCCACCGGATTGCGCAGGCGGAGACCGGCCAAAAACTCGCGTCCGCCCTCGGCGATGCGGCCTTTGAGGACCGGCGGCTCGTAGGCGGCCTCGCGCACGGCGCCGGAGGCCTTGATGGCGCGGGCGCGCTTCATGACATCCCACCCACCCAG
>JBMTBF010000274.1:0-2231 GCA_049429585.1 Terrimicrobiaceae bacterium
TTTGGAATGCGGCTTCTATGGCTGCGAGGGAGTCAAAATCGGTGGCGCGGTTGTTTCGGCCCCAGACTCGTTTGCGCCCGTGCGCGAAGTCGTCGGCGTGGAGGATTTGAAGGCCCGCCGCGAAGGGGAGGTCTTCCAAAATCTCTTTAAAGCCCCAGCCGGTGATCTTGGCGATGCGGTAGACATAGCTCGCGAGCCAGCCGGGGCTGTTTAGTTTCCCGCCGAATCCTTGGCGCCGGGTTGGCTGGAGTAGGACGCGAAATATTCGTTCGTCCGCTCGAGGCAGAGGCTTTGGAGGTCGGCGATCTCTTGGGCGCTCGGAGATTGTTTCTCCATCCAATCATCCACGGCGGAGGCGAAGCGGGAGAAGTCGTTGACCACGGCGCGGACGCTGGCCTTGGGCGCGCCATGGATGAAGCCGAAGCCGGAGGCGCGCCACATGATATCCATGTCGGTGGTGAGGATTTTGTTGCGCTGCATCCAGGAGATTTCCAGCGCGGCGGTTGGGCGGAGCTCCCAGCGGGAAAGCTTCTGAGGGCCGCTTGTCATGGCCTGCTCGCGGAGGACTTCGTCGTCGGTGAGGAGGTCGGTGTCGGTGATGGTGGGTTGGGTTTGTTTTTTCATGGGTTTTTGTTTCTAGAAAAGTTTGGAAAATTTGCGCCGGGTTTCCTCGTCGGCATTCTCGGAGAGGTAGAGGATCTTTCCGTTGCGCTTCAGCTCGAGGACGCGAGGGGTGCTTTTGTGGACATCGATCCATGTCTCGCGGTTCACGAATCCGGCGCGGATGTAATTGACCGGATGCTCGGGGTCGGACTCTTCGAGTTCGGCGTGTCCTTTGGTCATCCAATAAATTACCTTGGAGGCGCGGAGGCCGTTCGGGCCGTGCTCTTCAAACCAGAAGGATGATGTTTCTTTGCCGTCCTCGCGGTGGACTCGCACGCATGGCGAAGATTCTTTGTGGCGGAAGCCGAGCGTGGTGAGGGCCGCAGCGGCTTTGATGTTCTGTGTGTAGGTGTATTTTTCCATTTTATTGTCTCGTAAAAAATCGGCTCCCTATTGTGCCGGGGAGCCGGTCGGCGGGCGTGGTGGGCTAGGACAGGACGGTGTCGTATTGCGTCATCGAAATATCCACGGAGGCGAAGCCTTCGGAGGTGAGGTTTTGGGTCACGCTGTCCACGAGGATCGTGCCATCGAGAGCACCTGCGCCGGTGTTGACGAGTCCGGTGATTATGTCGCCAACATCAGGGATGGCTGTTCCGATGCCGTTGATGGCGATCGTGGCTTTTTTCCCGTAGCGGTGTGAGTGCTCGAGCTCGCCGTCGGTGTTGAAAATCTCGGCTTTGTCGCTGGTGACATCGTAGCTGTAGGACTGGATCAAGATATTGAGAGAGGACTCATCTTGGATTCCGAAATCGGCAGTGATTCCGCTGGCGGCGTAGAATTGTGCGGGCATAAAAAATTAGTCTTGGGTGGCTGTGATTTGGAATTCCGCGAATCCGTCGATGGATCGGGAGGTGGAGATTTGGTCGATCGTGTAGGATCCAGAGACGCCGGGCATGCTGCCGAGAGCTCCGCCGACAGCGAGAGAGCCAGCATCGCCGACGCCGGAGATGGAGACCTCGCGCTTAAATTTGTTGTAGCCGACAGCGGCATATTCGCCGTTCGCGCCACGGAGTTCTTGTTTTGCGGAGGTGTCGGAGATCGTGACCGAATTCACGATCATCGATCCTGCGTTCCCGCCTGTGATACCGAATGTGTAGGTTGCTGGCATAGGTGGTGGATTTCTTTGAGGTGGGGCTGTCAAATTTCGGCGATGCCGAGGACGAGGGTGGCGGTGCAAATCCAGCGTGAATCGGACTGCGATTCCGTGAGGCCGGTCAAAACCGCGCCGGCAAATGCGACGGCCTCGAAGTGCGTGGCGAGGGATGAGAGATTGCGGAGGGCCGTGCGGAGTGCGGAAGTGAGCTGCTGGTGCTGCTCGATCTCCAGGTGCGACGGAGTAGCGAGGACGATGGAGGCCGTGGCGCGTGAGAGCGTGCCGCCGATGATCTCGACATTTTCGCATCCGGCGAAAAGGACCGGGCAGTCGGCAGGGATCGTGTCGGCGCTCTGGCCGGTGTGGACCGGGATGCCGTCAAAGGCTGGCTGGCTGCGGAGCCACGCGGCGAGGGAGGTTTCGACGGGGATATTCACGCGGCACCTCCTGGGGACATGGTGGCGAGGTATTCGCC
>JBMTBF010000275.1:0-2231 GCA_049429585.1 Terrimicrobiaceae bacterium
CCTATGCAACTTTCCCTACGCCTTAGACTCTCGCTGATGATGTTTCTCCAGTTTTTTATCTGGGGGGCATGGTATGTGACAGCACCCAATTACCTTGGCACCATCGGATTTGGCGCCGGCGACTTCGCGTGGACATATTCCGTCGGGCCGATTGCCGGAATGTTGTCTCCTGTCTTGGTTGGCATCCTCGCGGATCGGTTTTTCCCGGCGCAGCGGGTTCTCGGGCTCCTGCATATCCTCGGTGGCATTGTCATGCTCGCGGCAGCCCAGGCCATGGCTTCCGGTATGGCTCCCGCCGGGATCAACAGCATTTTCTTCGGCTACATGCTCGCCTACTACCCCACGCTGGCGCTCACCAACACGATCGCGCTGCGCAATATGCCGGATCCGGAGAAGCAATTCCCCGCAGTGCGCGTTTTGGGAACGATCGGCTGGATCACGGCCGGCGTGACCTTGTCGGTTCTCGGCTGGGGAACAAAAATCGACATGTTCCAGTTGGCGGCCGGGGCCGGCATTCTGCTTGGCTTCCTGGCATTTTTTCTGCCCCACACCCCGGCTTTGGGCTCGGGCTCCAACTCGCTTCGGAGTCTGATCGGCCTGGACGCTTTGGCTCTTCTGAAAGATCGCTCCTACCTTGTCTTCATGGTGTGCTCGACGCTCATTTGCATCCCTCTGGCCTTCTACTACCAAGTCACGAGCCGCGTGGTGGAGATGGCGAACTTCGGGGACTCGGGGGTGCTGCAGTCGTTGAAATCCCTCCTCCACATGGGCGATGTGATCGGAGCGACGATGGCCCTCGGCCAGGTATCGGAGATTCTCTTCATGCTGGTGATGCCGTTTTTCTTTGTCCGACTCGGGGTGAAATGGATGCTCGCCCTCGGCATGCTGGCCTGGGTCGCCCGCTATGCGCTCTTTGCCATGGGAGCGCCCGAGCAGGTGCGCTGGATGATCCTCGTCGGAATCCTCCTGCACGGCATCTGCTACGACTTTTTCTTTGTGACCGGCCAGATTTACACGGACCGCGTAGCTCCCCGCCACTTGCGCGGTCAGGCGCAGGGACTGCTGGTGTTGTTCACCCTCGGACTCGGAATGTTTATCGGCGCCCAGGTCGCCGGCAAGGTGGAGGCCCTCTACACCACCAAGGAATCGAAGGCATTCGCCATCCAGATCATGGATCTGCAAGACCAGGCCCGCGCCATGGAAAGCTCGATAAAAGACGGCAAGGGCGATCCGGATGCCGCCTCCCGGCTGACTGAGATTCGTGAATCCCGCATCCCGGCGCTGAGGAAAAGCGAACTCCAAGCCATCGACTGGCGTCCACTCTGGGGCCTCCCGGCACTCTTCGCCGGCGGGGTGCTCCTGTTGTTTTTAATGCTCTTCAAACAACCTCCCCAACAATCCGAATCTTTATGAAACAATCCACCCTCTCCCGTCGCTCATTCCTCAAAGCCTCCGCCGCGTTTGCCGGTTGGAGTCTGCTTCCTTCGAATGTCTGGGCGAATCCACCAAGCAAACGCTTCACGACCGCGCACATCGGCATCGGGGCAATGGGAGGCGTCGATCTGAAGATTATCGCCTCCCACCCGGCCGTGCAGGTGGTCGGGCTTGCCGATGTAAACAAGGCTTTATTCGAAAAGGACCTGGCGAAATCCTTCACCAGCGCGAAGTGCTTTGTGGATTACCGCGAAATGCTCGCGACACTTGGTGACAAGATCGACGGCGTTGTCATTTCCACGCCGGACCACACGCACTTCCCGGCGGCCAAGCTGGCGATGCAACTGGGCAAGCCGATCTACTGCCAGAAACCACTGACCCATCGCATTGACGAAGCAATCGAATTCCAGTCCCTGGCTCGGGAGAAGAACACCATCCTCCAAATGGGCGTTCAACTCCATGCGTCGACCGGCTACCGCATGGCGGCGGAATTCCTCCAGCAGGGCGGCATAGGCAAGGTCCAGCATGTCCACATGTGGACCAATAAAAACTGGGGGTATGACGGACCTCCGTATCCCGGCTCTGATCCCGTGCCGGAGAATCTGGATTGGAACCTCTGGTTGGGAACGGCTCCGGTGCGTCCCTACTTGAATGGCAAATACACTCCCGGACAATGGCGTAAAATTCTCGATTACGGCTGCGGCACACTCGGCGACATGGGTGTCCATCTTTTTGATACCCCATGCCGTGCCCTCGGATTGCGCTATCCCACCTCGGTGAAAGCCACCTGCCGGGAG
>JBMTBF010000276.1:0-2227 GCA_049429585.1 Terrimicrobiaceae bacterium
AGAAGGAAACTGTCGTGGCCTTTTTCGGAATGAACGGTGAGCCGGAGGTGAGGCACATCGGCTTTTTTCAGCTCGGCGCAAATCTCCGACTGGTAGTCGGGGTAGAAGCAGCAGTCGCTGTCGATCGTGAAGACGAGATATTGCTGGTCGCGGCAGCGGGAGAAAAGCGGATGCACGCCCGAGGTTTTGGCGTCCTTGAAGAGGTCGAATTGCTGCCAGGCGTCGATGATTCGCAGGTAGCTATTCGCATCGAAGCGGCGGACGAATTTTTGCCCCTGATACAGCATGTAGCTCTCGAGGACGCTGGAGATGCGATACCAAGGGATGTCGGTCTCGGGTTGGACGATGGCCACCTTGGCGCGCTCCTCAATCGCATCAGCGTAGAAGAAGGTCTTGTGGCTGATCATGCGGGCAAGCGCGAGGCCGTGGACCGGGCCGGTGGTGCCGTAGTAGTCGCCGCGGCCAAAGGCGGGATCGCGCGTGATGGCGATGATCTGCTCGAGGTTGTGCATCTGCTGGAGTCCGTGGGATCGGAGGCCGGTGGCGATCGGAATCACATTCGTGACGCGCTCGGGAAAGTGGAACGCGAAGTCGAGCGCGCACATGCCGCCGAGCGAGGCTCCGACAACGGCGTGGAGTTTATCGATGCCGTAATTCTTCAGGATGGGGAGTTGCGAGCGGACGATGTCGTGAACCGTGACGCGCGGGAAGCTGGAGCCGTAGGGCTTTCCGGTGGCGGGGTTGGTCGAGGCGGGGCCGGTGGAACCGTAGCAACTGCCGAGATAGTTCGCGCAGATGATGAAAAACTTGTCGGTGTCGAGCGCGCGGCCGTGGCCGATGAAGCTGTCCCACCAACCGGTGTGCATTTCCTCGGTCCAGCGGTCGTCGGTGCCGGGGACGGATTTGTTGGTGCCGGCGGCGTGCTGGGCGCCGCTCAGGGCGTGGAAAAGCAGGATCGCGTTGCTGCGGTCGGCATTGAGTTTGCCATAGGTCTCGTAGGCGATTGTGACCGATGGCAACACGCCGCCGTCCGCGGTGACGAAGGGCTCGTCCGCGCTGCCAAAAGTCAAAAACTGGGTTTCAACCGATCCGACGCCTTGGGACATTTTGGGAAAAATTATTGAGCCGCGGTGGCGAGGGCTTGATCGAGATCGGCGAGGATGTCGTCGATGTGCTCGATGCCAACGGAGAGGCGGACGAGTTCGGGTGTGATGCCGCCGGCGGCCTGCTGCTCGGGGGTGAGCTGCGAGTGCGTGGTGGTGGCGGGGTGGATGGCGAGGCTCTTGGCGTCGCCGACATTCGCGAGGTGCGAGAAGAGCTTGAGGCTCTCGATGAATTTCGTGCCCGCCGCGTTGCCCCCCTTGATGCCGAAGACGACCATCGAGCCGCCCTTGCCGCGAAGGTATTTCTTGTTGAGTTCGAAATTCGGATCGTCTGGCAGGCCGGGGAAGCGGACCCACTCGACCTTCGGGTGGTTTTTGAGGTGCTTGGCAACGGCGAGCGCATTCTCGCAATGGCGCTCCATGCGGAGCGGGAGGGTTTCGATGCCTTGTAGAAACATCCAGGCATTGTCGGGTGAGATGCACGCACCGAGGTTGCGGAGCGGGATGACGCGCATGCGGATCGCGAAGGCAACGGGGCAAAGTGGCCCGATGTCTGTGGCCCAGCGGACGCCGTGGTAGCTGGCGTCGGGCTGGGTCATGAGCGGGAATTTCTCGGAGTTCCAGTTGAACTTTCCGGAATCGACGACAATGCCGCCGATGGCGGTGCCGTGGCCGCCCATCCATTTCGTGAGCGAGTGGACGACAATGTCCGCGCCGTGGTCGAGCGGGCGGGTGAGGTAGGGTGTGCTGAAGGTCGCGTCCACCACGAGCGGGAGGCCGTTTTTATGGGCGATGGCGGCGATGGACTCGAGGTCGGCGACATCCAGGCCGGGATTGCTGACTGTTTCGCAGAAGAGGAGCTTGGTTTTCGGGGTGATCGCCTTGGCGAAATTCTCGGGGTTCTTGGGATCGACGAAATGAACCTTGATGCCGAACTGCGGGAGGATGTCGTGGAACTGCGTGAAAGTGCCGCCGTAGAGGTTGTTCGCCGAAACAATCTCGTCGCCCGCCGCACAGAGGTTGATGACGGTGTAGAAAATCGCGCTCGTCCCGGAAGCCAGTGCCAGAGCGGCCGCGCCACCCTCGAGTTCGGCGACGCGTTTCTCGAGCACATCGTGGGTGGG
>JBMTBF010000277.1:0-2222 GCA_049429585.1 Terrimicrobiaceae bacterium
ACATCGGCGACCGCCAAATCCTCAAAGGCCTCAACCTCGAAGTTCCCAAGGGCCAGGTCCACGCGATCATGGGCAAGAACGGTTCCGGCAAATCCACTCTCGCCAAAGTCATGGCGGGCCACCCGGACTATGAGGTCACAGGGGGCTCGGTCACGCTCGACGGCTTGAGCCTTTTCGACATGGAGGAGCCAGATCAGCGCGCCCGCGCGGGGCTTTTTGTCGCCTTCCAATACCCGATGGAAATCCCCGGCGTGACGATCGCCAACTTCATCCGCGCCGCCCTCCAGGCCCGCCTGCCCGAGGGCGAGGAACTTGATGCCGTGGAATACTACGAGCACCTCTACAAGAAAATGGACTCCCTCAAGATCGACCGAAAATTCACCTCCCGCGCGGTGAACGAGGGCTTCTCGGGCGGCGAGAAGAAGCGCTGCGAAGTCCTTCAGATGGCCATGCTCAATCCCGTCTACGCCGTGCTCGACGAGACCGACTCCGGCCTCGACATCGATGCCCTCCGGATCGTCTCGGATGGCGTCAATGCAATGCGCAGCCCCGAGCGCGGATTCCTCGTCATCACCCACTACCAGCGCCTTCTGGAATACATCGTGCCCGATGTTGTCCATGTGATGGTCGATGGGCGCATCGTGATGAGTGGCGACAAGGATCTCGCCCACAAACTCGAGGCCGAGGGCTACGACTGGGTGGAAAAGGAAATGCTCGCCACCGCCTGATTTTCAAGGGAGGAAAACCATGGAAACCAAACCCGAAATCAACATCGACCGCTCGGTTGGCGACTTCCACTACGATGTGGACTACGAGTTCGACGCCGGCACGGGCCTGACCGAAAAAACCATCGATTACATTTGCGATGTGAAGCAGGACCCGGAGTGGATCCGCGAGTTTCGCAAGGAAGCCCTCCGCAAGTTCAACTCCATGCCCATGCCGACCCACTGGGCGAGCCACGACCTTGAGAACATCGTCTTCGACAACATTCGCTACTACCTCTCTAAAGGCACCCAGCCGAAGCGTTCTTGGGATGAGGTGCCCGACGATGTGAAGCGCACCTTCGAGCGTCTCGGCATTCCCGAGCAGGAGCGCAAATTCCTCGCCGGCGTCGAGGCGCAGTTCGACAGCGAGGCGGCCTACTCCAACATCAAGGCCGCTGTTGGCGAACAGGGCGTGATCTTTGTCGGTTCAACCGAGGGTCTGCAAAAGCACCCTGAGATTTTCAAGAAGTGGTTCGGAAAAGTCATCCCGACAGGTGACAACAAATTCTCCGCACTCAACAGCGCCGTTTTCTCCGGCGGCTCGTTCATTTATGTCCCGCCGGGTGTGAAGGTGAAACATCCGCTCCAGGCCTACTTCCGCATCAACGCCGAGAATTTCGGCCAGTTCGAGCGCACGCTCATCATCGCCGACGAGGGCAGCGAGGTCATGTATATGGAAGGCTGCACCGCGCCGAAGTTCGAGACCTCCACGCTCCACAGCGCGGTCGTGGAACTCGTCGCCCTCAAGGGCGCCAAGATTCAATACATCACAGTCCAAAACTGGTCCTCGAATGTCTTCAACCTTGTGACCAAGCGCGGACTCGCCCACGAGGAGGCCGAGATCAAGTGGATCGATTGCAATATCGGCTCGCGCCTCACGATGAAATACCCGGGCGTCGTCATGAAAGGCCGCAAGGCCCGCGGCGAAGTCATTTCCATCGCCCTTGCCGGCGACGGGCAACACCAGGATACCGGCGCCAAAATGATCCATGCCGCCGACGAGACATCGAGCAACATCGTCTCGAAGAGCATCAGCATCGGCAATGGCCGCTCGACCTATCGCGGTCTCGTCCAAGTCGGCCGCCACCTCAAGGGTTGCAAAAACAACACCGAGTGCGATGCCCTTCTCATCAACACCGACAGCCGCACCGACACCTATCCCGCGATCACCGTTCGAGGAAAGGAGAATGCCTGCCAGCACGAGGCCTCGGTCAGCAAGATCAGCGCCGAACAAATCTTCTACATGCAGCAGCGCGGCATCTCCGAAGGGGCGGCGATGAGTCTCGCCGTGAACGGATTCGTTAACGACCTCGTCCAGCAATTCCCCATGGAATACTCGGTCGAGCTGAAACGCCTCATCGACCTTGAAATGGAAGGCTCCGTCGGTTGACCCAGGAGAAAAACCAATGACCACTCTTATGGAAAAACCCGCCGCGGCCCCGTCCGCATGGCCCGCCT
>JBMTBF010000278.1:0-2184 GCA_049429585.1 Terrimicrobiaceae bacterium
ATGAAAAAATACATGAACTTTCTCGGCGAGGGTCTGGAGCAGTCCGAGGATTTCCTGCACTCGATCCGCCGCTGCGAGTCGCGCGGGGAGTTTTTCGCCATTTGCTCGCGGCATCTCGAACATGACCGCGCCATGCCGCTCGAGGCGGCGGCGGTCAGCCGTGAATGACGAGCTGGATGTTGTCGGGCAGGCTGGCTGCGACCTGCGTGGCGACATTTCCCTTGAGCACCTTCGCCAACGAACCGCGGTGCGAGGCACCGAGGATCAGGAAATCCGCGCCGATCGTTGCGGCGGTGTCCACGATAAGCGAAGCCGCCTCCGTGGCTGTGGCGAAAAGCGGTATCGTCGGAATGTTGCGAGAGTTCCCGATTTGAATAGCGGCGGAGAGGATGGCATTGGCCTCGGGGTCGTCCTTCCAAGAGATGCGCTCTTTCGCGTTCGCACCGGGATAGAGCACCGCGATCTCGCGGACGTACAGAACATACAGCGCCGCCTTGCGCAGTTCGGCCTCGTCGAGTGCGAAACTCAACGCCGGGGTCAGGCCCCGCACCGAAACGAGGATTTTTTGTGATTCCCCGACCGGTTGGCAGAGGGTTTCGACCACCTCGGGCTTCACGATTTTGGCGACCTCGCTGCTCACAGTGAGGGTGGTGATGCCGCTCAGGCGGCGCGAATAGGCCCACAGCGACAGGCCGGCGATCAGAACGCAAACAACGAAGAACAGTGCATCGTGTTTCGTGTAGGCGAGGGTGAACTCGACCGCGACAAGGATGAGAGCGGTGACGGCCATCAGCGCGCGCTCCGGGATTCCCATCTCGAGTTTGAAATTCGTCGCCGAGGATCCAAGGTTGATCGCGATCGCTCCGACCACACCGATCGCGTAGAGACCGGCAAGGCTGTCGAAATTGTCGGTCAACAGGAGGATCAAAATCGGCAGCGCGATCGAGATGGCGAGCGGGGCTTTGGGAACGCCGAAGGAGTTCAGCTTCGAGAAGATGTTCGGCATGTCGCCCTCTCGGGACATCATGAAAAGCAGGCCAAGCTGGGCGGCGACGGCGGTGTTCACCGCACTCAAGAGCAACAGGGCGAAAACCACGCCGACGATCAATCCAAAGCCCTGGCCGATCAGGGGACCGAAAGCCATCGTGGCGTATTGCTCAGCTGCGAAACGGAGCATGTCCTCCTTGCGCTCGACCATTTGCGGGGCGAGCGAAGGCGAGAGCGAGAGCATCGCCCACCCCAGCAGGAGCGTGCCGAGCGAGACCTCGATCGCCACGGGGATGATCGCCTTGGCCGAGGTTTTGCCCACACGCGGATGGCCGATTGGGGAGTTTTTGTCCGGCTTGAGTGTTCCAGTGAGGTTCGCAATCGCTTCCACACCGCTGAGCGCGAGGATGACTCCCACGAACGAGACCCAGATATGGCTGGCGGAGCCGTGCAGGGGCTGAAGGTTTTCAAAAGTCAGGTGCGGGATCGCCAGCGCGATAATCCCAAGGATTACGGCGACGGTGGGAAGGGCCAGCGCCACCGCAAAACTGCCACTGTGTTTCGGCCCGAGATAATTGATCGCGCCTATCAGCAGGATCACGCCGATGGTTGAGACCATGATGTAATCCTTCGGCACGCCGAGATAGCTGAGCGCCGCCCAACCGCTCAGCGCCGCCGTGACGGTGAGGTCCGCCACCAGCAGGAGCGCGGCCACGACAGACAGGACTTTCCCGTGCACCCCCGCCGCGGAATAAACACCACCGCCGTCCGGAAAGCACCGGCAGATCACGATGTAGTTGAGCCCGACCAGCAGCGTCAGGGCACAGACAGCCGCAATGACGGGAAACGACGAGAAACCCGTGGCCGCAAAGGCGAGGCCGAGAACATAGGCTTTGCTCGTTCCCCAATCTCCGTAGAGAAGCGCTGCGGCCCGCTGCCAGTCGAGATTGCGCGGACGCTGAATGGAAATGTTGTCCAAAGTGGCCGGTGATTTGAGGCGAGAGGCCGCAGGGGATCAACCCATTTTCTCGGAGCGGCGCTTCGCGAGAAATTTTTCAGCAGCCTTCAAATCCTCCGGGGTGTCGATGCCGGGACCTCCGGGCTTGCTTTTGATCACACGGATTTTCGCGCCGTGCTCTAGCGCGCGGAGTTGCTCGAGCTTCTCGGATTTTTCAAGCGGCGTTTGTTTCCACTTCA
>JBMTBF010000279.1:0-2181 GCA_049429585.1 Terrimicrobiaceae bacterium
TGAATATCGGGGAACTCCGAAGCGCCGGTTGGAGCGTGATGTTTTCGTGGTGCGGCTGGCTGGTCGTGGCGGCGGCCGTGATTCTGGCCTGGCGAGCGGCCCGGGGCGCAGGAAGCATTTGCGCGGTGTTCGCGGGGTTGCTTGTGCTGCTGGGAGCGCTGGGCTTCTGGCATGCGAGGTGGGGGTATTTTCTCGCGCTGGTTTTCGCCATGTCGCTGCCATGGGTGCTTGCGGCGTTCCGTTGGCACTGGCTGGGTATCCTGATCCTGCTGGTCTCGTTATGGCCCGTGGCTGAGGAATGGGAGAAGCTGCTCTATCCAAAGGGCGAAGTGTTCCAATCCCGCATCGAAAAACTGGCGGACGCCGTGGCCTTACGCGAGGCCGCGCTGGCGATTCAAAATCTCCCCGAGGGCGGCGTGCTTGCGCCATGGTGGTTTTCTCCGGCGATTGTTTGGTGGAGCGGTCACCCCTGCATCGGCGGCAGCTCGCACCAAAGCCTTCCTGGCATCGTGGACTCGTGCCGATTTTATCTGTCCACCGAGGACTCCGCAGCGCACGAAATCGTTCGGCAGCGCCAAGTCGTGTATGTCTTCGCCTACGAGCCGGAGCGGGTGGTTTCGAACTGCAACCAAATCCTCGGAGAAAAATCCAACGGCGGGACGCTCGCCGAACGGCTCTACAAAAACTCTCCGCCGCCTTGGCTGGAGACGGTTTTCCGCAATCGATTCTTCCGCGTTTACCGGGTCGCGGATTGAGAATCAGCCTTTGTTGATCACAAGGCTGCGCGGTTCGGTCATTTCCTCCATGGCGTGGCGAACCCCCTCGCGGCCGACACCACTGTCCTTCACTCCCCCGTAAGGCATGTTCTCCACCCGGAAGGTTGGCACTTGGTTGATCATTACACCGCCGACCTCGAGCTCCTCGAAGGCTTGGACGGCTTTGGAGAGATTGTTCGTGAAAAGTCCGGCCTGAAGACCGAATGGGGAGTCGTTCACCAGCGTCAAGGCGTCCGCAAAGGTGTCGTAAGGCTGCAACACCGCGAGCGGCGCGAAGGCTTCCTCACACATCACCGAGGCAGTCGATGGGGCGTTTTCAAGCAACACCGGCCCGAGGAGCGAACGCCCCTCGGTGACAAGGGGTGTCAGCAACGAAGCGCCGCTCGCAGTTGCCTCACCGATCCATTTCAAAACCTTATCGCGGGCCTGCGGGGAAATCATCGGGCCGACCACAGTGTCGCGTTGAGTTGGATCGCCGGCACGGATTTTTGCCCGCGTGTGCGAAACCAAAGCCTCGCGGAAGGGGGTGAAAATCTCGCGGTTCACAAGGATGCGCTGAACACTGATACACGACTGGCCGGCGTAGCCGAACGCGGCACTCGCGATTTTGGGAAACGCCGCGCGCCAATCGCCATCGGGCTCAACGATGACAGCCGCGTTGCCGCCCAGTTCCAAGGCGACCTTCATTTTTGCGGCACCGCTCTTAAGCTGCCAACCCACCTCGGCGCTGCCGGTGAAGCTGAGCATTTTCAAGCGAGAATCCGAAAGAAGTCCGCCGACCAGTGAGTGGTCAAACGGAACGACATTTACCTGTCCGGCAGGAACGCCGGCTTCATGCAAAACCTCGGCGAGCAACAACGCCGAGAGCGGCGTGCGAGGCGAGGGCTTTAGCACCATCGTGTTCCCGGTCGCCAGGCAGGGCGCGACTTTGTGGGCGACGAGATTCAGCGGAAAATTGAACGGCGTGATGCCGAGAATGACGCCGATGGGAAACCTGCGGACCAACCCGAGATGGCCGGCGCCGGGCTTGCTGGCCTCCATGTTGATTCCGTGGCCTGAATCTGCGAGGACTTGGGCGGCGGCGAACTGGAAGGTCATCCGCGCGCGGTCCGCCTCCGCCTCCGCAAATGTCACGGGTTTGCCGGCCTCGGCAACGATCGCATCGACGAATTCCTGCCGCCGCTTGGCGAGGAGATTGCAGATCGTGTTGAGCATTTCGGCTCGCTCGAAGGACGGAATTTTGCGCGTCTTCAGAAATGCCGCATGAGCACTGGCAACAGCCCGCTCAACATCCGCCGCAGAAGCCATGCAAACCTCGGCGAGTTTTTCGCCGGACCAGGGATTGTGGATGGGTTCCGAGGTTTTGGTCTGCACCCAGCGACCATCGAGATAGAAAGGTTTCATC
>JBMTBF010000280.1:0-2178 GCA_049429585.1 Terrimicrobiaceae bacterium
TCGGAGCGTGGAGTTTGAACGAGGCGTTCCAATCTTTCGGCCAGGCCGGAACCAACCGGATCGTGTCGCCGTCGCACTGCATGAGCATGCGTTGGAGCGCGATCAGGGTCACCGAGCCCTGGCATTGGTCGGGAGTGCCGTCGAAATTCGGACCCCAGAAGGCAGGGAAGCGCGAAGGCTTTTTGGGAATGGCGCCGATGAGCGTTTGAGTGGTGGCATTCTTGACCACATAGTCCTTGGCTTCATCGGTCAGGCCGAGGAGGGCGGCTTGGATGGAATCCTGCCGCCAGCCGCCGGTTTGTTTGATGTCGCGGCGTCTCCAAGTTTCCAGCGCGGTTTCAAACTCGGGTTTACCCAATCCGTGCACACGGTAGGGGAAGATGCCGTAGAGTTCCGGGTTCTCCGAGTTTTTGCGCTCCGAATAGGTGAGCGCGGGTAGGAATCGGCGTTTCCCATTTTCTTCAGCCATGGGGTAGTCAGGCAATTCCGCGCGGAACTTGCTCCAGCGCTCGCGTTGCTCCGGCGTGGTGAGAGTTTCCGGCAACTCCAGCAGGCGCGTGAGGACGGTGCGGAGACCGACGAGCACCGGGAAGGGCTCCTCGGCGACATGATAGGTCTCCAAGCTCATGGCGGGAGTGAAGCGTGGCTTGCCCTGCTCGGGCTTTGGGAAGTGCTGCTCGTAAAATGTCACCACGCCATCCGCGATCGGGATCATCGTATTGTTGGCGAACTCCTCGTTTCCCGTGTGCTCGTAGAAGTCGAGCATCATCTGCGAGAGCTCAATCCCGCTATCCCAATATCGGCGGATATAGGGATTGGAGGGATAGAACTCCTTGTTGTTATTTCCGAAGTCGCCCTGCTTGTTCAGGCCCCACGGGTGCATGGTTTCAGAACAATAAATCCCGTCATGGTTGAAGTAGGTTTTGGTGCGTTCCTTCAGCAACGGCACGGCCTCGCGATACATCTTCCAGAGTGGCTCCATCTGGTCGTAATCGCCGGAATAGAGCATGGCCCAATAGGGTTCGCGCGTGTTCTGGAACCAATAGGGACCGCCCCAACGCCGCCAGTCCGGGCCGTATTCTGTGTAGACCCCTTTTTTGTCCATGAAGCCATCCACCGTGAACAGTGAGCCATTAAACTTGATCGGATAGGCTCCCCGGCCGGCGCACGATTGGATCCAGCGCTGCAGCGCGTAGGCGCGGCCCACGGCCTTGGCGTCCTCCGTTCCCTCGGGGAAAATCCAACTGCGGTTCCAGAAGTCGCGCCACCATGCCGTATGGGCTGACAGAGCCTGAGTGGTGGGAACCTTGTCATTCTCCTCGCGGAGATCACCGATCTTTTCGACCCATTCCTCGGCGGTTTTTGTCTGTGCGGTGAGAGCGTGGATGCGGATGTCGAGGGACTTCGTCGGTGCGGCGGTGGCCAGAGTGGTGGAATTTTTGGAAACCAGGCCTTCTCCGGCGATGAGCCCCCCGAAGGTTAGGTCGATCAGTGGGTCGTGGAGCTTGCCGACCATGTGGCCGAGGTGCTGGGTCTCCAGTGATTCGTTGAAAATGCTGGCGCTGTTGCGTTGGAACCAGCGGATCGAGTTGTTCTCGGGAGGCAGAATCGTGTCGCCGCGCAGGGCTTTGGAATCGCCCTTTGCGGTGTCCACCTTCAAGTTCTGTGGAGTGGCCCAGGTTTCCTTCGGCCAATGCTCGAGAGTGACCTGCGCGGTGAACGCCTCGGTGCCCTTGATCTGGACATTCACCACCGGGCGGTTGGCATCGATCCAGAAATCCACGGTGGTTTTGTCCTCCCCCACCCCCGACTCCACCACGATGCAGCCACGGGCCAAGTCGAGTTCCTGCCGGAACGGACGGCCGTCGCGAACGAACGGCTTGTCGAGGCGGATGCGCACGCGGCCGAGCTTGAGGAGTTCCTGGTCGCCATCCCACGAGTCGCTTTTGGAGAGGTAGAAAACCAAGTCACCACTCGGCTCGACCCAGAAATTCGCGGCGAGGTCGCCGTTGCCGATCGGCATCGAGCCGTGCATGTCCGCGCTGGGCGAGTCCCAGACGACATGGTGGGCAGCGAGTTGTTCGAGCACCGGGCTGGCCAGCGTTGTCGCCAGAGTGGCAGCCGCAAGGAGGGCGAGGATCGATGGGGTGATGAGTGATTTCATGATGGTTGGATGAA
>JBMTBF010000281.1:0-2156 GCA_049429585.1 Terrimicrobiaceae bacterium
ATGCCGATCATCATGGGATCGAGCAGGGACGCCGGGCCGAAGAAAAAGAAGTGGAAGGCGAAAATGTTCACGATGATCGGGCCCAGCACGAGCAGGCCGAGGTTTCGAGTGGCCGGGATCGCCAGCAGAACGCCACCGAGGATTTCGAGGACTTTGACTAATACGAGCATCCCCGAAACAAACATCCCACCCATAAACATTGCCGCAGGCGAGCCCTCCGGCGGCATGGGAATGGGGATGAACTTCAGGAAAAAGTTGCTTCCGAAGACGACGAAAACGAGCCCCAGCAGGGCGGCGGTGATGCGGTTGAGGTATTTCATAGGCGGCCCTTGTTACGCTTCCCGGAGGCCAGGGCGCGACAAAAAACATTGAGCGCCGCGCGGCCTCCCATCAGTCTCTCACCCCATGATCGTCGCACCCAAAATCCGTGGATTCATCTGCACCACCGCCCACCCTGTCGGCTGCGCCAAGCATGTCGCCGCCCAAATCGCCGTCGTCAAAAACCGCGGCCCGATTTCCAACGCGCCCAAGAAGGTTCTCGTGATCGGGGCCTCAACCGGCTACGGCCTCGCCTCGCGCATCGCCACGGCCTTCGGCGGCGGCGCGGCGACGATTGGGGTGTTTTTCGAGCGTGGCGCCGAGGGCGACCGCACAGCCACGGCCGGTTGGTATAACACCGCCGCCTTCGAGCGCGAGGCGGCTGCCGCCGGACTCTACGCCCGTTCTTTCAATGGCGACGCCTTTTCCGACGAACTCAAAAAAACCGTCGTTGAGGCCGTGAAGCAGGACCTCGGCCAGGTCGATTGCGTGGTTTACAGCCTCGCCTCCCCGCGCCGCCAGCACCCACGCTCGGGCGAGGTTTTCAAATCCGTCCTCAAGCCGATCGGCCAGACCTACTCGAACAAAAATCTCAACACCACCAACGGCCAGGTCAACGAAGTCACCATCGAGTCCGCCAATGACGAAGAGATCGCGCACACGATCGCCGTGATGGGCGGCGAGGATTGGGAAATGTGGATGGATGCCCTCCAGGAAGCCGGCGCGCTCGCTTCAGGGTGCCGCACGCTCGCCTATTCCTACATCGGGCCATCGCTCACCTGGCCGATTTATAAAAACGGCACCATCGGTCGCGCGAAGGAAGACCTCGAGCGCGCCCAACGCGCCATCGAAGCCAAGCTCGCCCCGCTCGGCGGCAAGGCATGGGTCTCGGTGAACAAAGCCCTCGTCACCCAAGCCAGCAGCGCGATTCCTGTCGTGCCGCTCTACATTTCGATTCTCTACAAAGCGATGAAGGCCGCCGGCAACCACGAGGAATGCGCCGAGCAGATGGACCGCCTCTTCCGCGAACGCCTCAACTCCCCCACCCCGGCGGTGGACGAAGCCGGACGCATCCGACTCGATGATTGGGAAATGGCTGACGCCCTCCAAAACCTCATTGCCGAGCGTTGGAGCACCGTCACCACCGACAACCTCGCTGAACTCGCCGACTTCGCAGGCTACCAGGAAAGTTTCCAACGCCTCTTCGGCTTCGGTCTTCCCGGCGTGGACTACTCGGCGGATGTGGATGTCCAAGTCCCCATCCCGTCGATCCAAGCGGTATAGAACTCAAAAATTAGGTAGCAGCCTGTATAGGCCGCATTGAAACGGGAATTTCAATCCCAGCAGGTTTGTTGAGTCTAATCCGACCTTCAGGTTTTAGCGCAGGCGCCTCGAATTTCTCGTGCAAGCCATTCGATGGTATGGGCTAAATCCTGTCCTTCGGAGCAGAGGTCAAAAAGGGATGTCGTCGTCGGGCTCCGAGGAGGTGGAGGCGGGGCGTGTGGGCGGTGCCGTGCGACGGGGCGCGGGTGCCTCATGGCTTTCGTGGTCACCGCTGGAGGCGGCACGGCCAGAGCCTTCGGGGCGACCTCCGAGGAGTTGGATATTCTCGCCGACAACTTTCATTCGGCTGCGCTTTTGGCCGCTGGTTTTATCCTCCCAGGTGTCCATGCGCAGACGGCCTTCGACATAGAGCGGGCGGCCTTTTTTGGCATATTCGCCGGCGATTTCGGCGAGGCGGCCCCAGAGTTCCACATCCACAAAGGTGGTCTCTTCGCGCTTTTCGCCGTTGTCGAGGGTGTAGTTGCGGTTGATCGCCAGGCCGATATCGGTCACGG
>JBMTBF010000282.1:0-2155 GCA_049429585.1 Terrimicrobiaceae bacterium
AAAAACCCCGAACTCCAGGCCGCGATCGACAACGAGCCCGCCGTCCGCCAGCTCTGGGACTACGCCACCGTCCTCGAGGGCCTCAGCCGCAACACCGGCATCCACGCCGCCGGCGTCGTCATCGGCGACCGCCCGCTCGATGAGTTCATCCCGCTCTGCCGCGGCAAGGAGAACGAAGTCGTCACCCAATACGCGATGGGTCCCCTCACCGATCTCGGCATGCTCAAGATGGACTTCCTCGGCCTGAAGACCCTCACGATCATGCAGGAGGCCGTGCGGCTCATCAAAATCCACACGCCGGATTTTGATTTCGACGCCATCGCGCAGGACGACCAAGCCGCGTTCGACATCTACAACCGTGGCGAAACCCTCGGTGTCTTCCAGATGGAAAGTGCCGGCATCACGAATTGCTGCAAACGCTTCGATGTCCACTCCATCGAAGACATCATCGCCATCGGCGCCCTCTACCGCCCCGGCCCGATGCAATTCATCGACGACTACATCGAGCGCAAGAAGGGCCTGAAAAAAGTCGAATACCTCCACCCGCTTTTGGAAAAAGTCTGCTCCGAGACGCACGGCATCATCGTCTATCAAGAGCAGGTCCAGCTCGCCGCCAGCGTGCTCGCGGGCTACTCGCTCGGCGAGGCCGACCTCCTGCGCCGCGCGATGGGAAAAAAGGACGCCGAGAAAATGGCCAAGGAGCGCCAGCGCTTCGTCGATGGCTGCGGCACGAAGAACCAAATCCCGCCGAAAGTCGCCGACGCGATCTTCGGCTTCATCGAGAAGTTCGCGCAATACGGCTTCAACAAATCCCACTCCGCCGCCTACGGCTGGATTTCCTACCAGACCGCGTGGCTCAAGGCCCATTACCCGCGCGAGTTCATGGCCGCCATGCTCACCTTCGACGCCGGCGATGTCGATCGACTCGCCGTCGTCATCGCCGAGTGCCGCCGCATGGAAATCCCCGTCCTCCCGCCGGACATCAACACGAGCGACCTCAAGTTCTCGCCCGACGCCAGCGGCCCCGGCATCCGCTTCGGCCTCGCCTCGATCAAAAATGTCGGCGCCGGCGCGATGGAATCCGCCATCGCCGAACGCGTCAAAAACGGCCCATTCAAATCCATCGAGGATTTCTGCTCGCGACTCGACTCGCGCACGGTGAACCGCAAAATCCTCGAGAGCCTGGTGAAATGCGGCGCGTTCGACGGCATCGACAAAAACCGCGCCGCGCTTTTCTCCTGCATCGAGTCCGCCCTCGCCGCCGCCGCCTCGATCCAGCGCGACCGCGCCAGCGGCCAGGTTTCGCTATTCGGCGAAGAGCCACTGCTTCCCGGCAAAAAATCTGGCAAGGCCGCAAAAATCGACCCTTGGCCCCAGGCCGAAACCCTCGGCTACGAAAAGGAACTCCTCGGCTATTTCGTGAGCGGACATCCCCTCGACGCCTACGCCGGGCATTTCGATTCGGGAAAATACAACACCATCGCCCAAGCCAAGGAGGCCGCCGAGAACGGCACCTTCAAGCTCGCCGGCCTCGTCTCCACGGTCGAAAAACGCTTCTCGCGCAAGGATGGAAAACCCTTCGCCGTCCTCTTCCTCGAAGACTTCACCGGCACGCTCGAAATCACCGCGTGGGACGAAACCTACGCGAAAAACGCCGAACTCCTCGTCGCCGGAAAAGCCGTCAGCATCAACACCCGCATCACCCGCAAGGACGAAGCGATCCGCGCCACTGCCGGAGCCGTCGCCGCGCTCAAACCCAAAGCCTCGGTCAAACCCGTCCGCCTCCGCCTCGCCCGCGAACGCCTCGACGAACCCGCTCTCGAAGCGATCCTTGCCGCCGTGAAAAAAAATCCCGGCAACCGCCCGCTCATCCTCGAATTCGTCCTACCGAACGGCCGCTCTCTCGAAATGCCCGCTGGCGAGGAATTCAACATCGGCGACGAACGCCCCGTCCTGGAAGCCGCCCAAAAATTCACCCTCGCGGCGTGATTCGCGATCAAGGCTACGGCGGCACGATGCCTTTCGCAGCGAAGTATTGGCTGAGGAATTCGATGTCGCCGCGATCCTTCCGCGGCCCGCACGGCATTTCATTCTCCACAGAAGCTCGGGACTCGCGAAGGGGATCGGCACGCCGTCGATTTCGTGAATGACCACG
>JBMTBF010000283.1:0-2155 GCA_049429585.1 Terrimicrobiaceae bacterium
CCGAGATTGCATCGCGGGGTTTCGATGCCGAAACCGTCCGCTGGGTCGCGCGCAAGGTGGACTTCAACGAATACAAACGCGAGCAGGCCGCTCCCGGGCTGAAGGTTACCAGCCGAGCCTTTGGCATGGGCCGCCGGATGCCGATCGCCCAGCGGTATTCCGTAGGCTGATCACTCGAGCGAGAGCAACATCACACGGCCATCCTCGTGTCCGATGGCCAGAACAGGTTCGGTTGGATGCCACGCCAGCGCGCTGATGCCACATTCGAGTTTTGAGCGTTTGCGGCGGAACTGGCCTTTTTCAAAAGTGATCACGAGCAGGGTTCCTGCCCCATCACCGATCGCCAGCAATCCCGTTGAAGAAAAATCCAACGCCTGCGCGGGAGCTTCACAGCCATCAATCTGAATCGGCGTCGCGCCATCCGGGCCTTTTTTTCCCGTCATCGGCCATACCGTCACCACCGCGCTGCCGGCGGTCGCGAGTTGGCGGGAGTCTTTGGAAAATGCGAGGGCCTGAACTTTGCCCTCGAACCCTTGGATGTGGAGCGGGTGGTCGCGCGGGATGTCGTAGACATGCACGCTCGGCGTCTGGTCACCGGTCGCGAGCCAGCGTCCATCGGCGCTCCAACCGACGCGCAGGCTGGCGCCACCCCAGTCGAAACGCGCAAACGGCTTTTTCTGCCCCAGCCGCCAAAGCGTCGCCCCGCCAGCGCCGACGGTAGCGACTTCCCGGGAGCGCGACGGATTCCAGGCGAAATCCACCACCGAGGCTTCGAGGTCACGCAGGCTGAGTGCATCGTTTCCCTCGGCATCGAAAATGTGCAGCGACTTGCCCTGCGCGGCGGCAAGGAACTTCCCGTCCGGACTGGATTTCACGCGTTCAATCAACCCACGCCCCAGACTCCATTCGCGCGAGCCGGCCCGCACTTTTCCATCGAATCCACAGGTCACCGGCTGATCGAGGAACCAAGCCGATTCGCCATTTCCCATGCCGTGGCCGGGAAGCGTTTCGAGTATTTGGGCATCGGCTCCGGCGACCAAAATCGAACCGGATGTCGGCGTGGCAAGAAGTCGTGTGCCCTCGCCATTCCAAGCCAGATGGAGGATGTGATCCTCTGCCGAGAAAGTGCCGAGGTTTTTCAAGCGAGGCAGGCGCGGAAGCCGCTGTTGAGCGCCTCGCGGTCGAGGTTGCGTCCGATAAAGACCAGGCTGTTCTTGCGCGGACGCCCGGCCCACGGCCCGCCGCTGGCGGCGTCGATGAGCATGTGGACGCCTTGGAAAACCACGCGGTCGGCTTGGTTTTTGACGGCAAAAACTCCCTTCATCCGGAAAATGTCCTGCCCCTGCTCTTGCACGAGTTTCGAGAGCCAGTCGTTGAGTTTTTTCCCATCGCAGTCGCCCTCCGCCTCGATGCCCACGCTCGAGATGTCGGAGTGGTGGTGGTGATGGTGGTGTGCGTCGGGTTCGAGGAAATGGGGATTCAGCTCGGTGGCGCGGTCGAGATTGAAGCCGCCGACCTCGAGGATTTTGGCGATGTCGATTTCGGCGCGCGTCGTGCGATGGATCGTCGCCAACGCATTCACCTTGCGGACGATTTTCTCCAATCCCTCGAGTTTTTCCGCGGGAACGAGATCGCATTTGTTGAGGAGGATCACATCGGCGAAGGCGATTTGCTCCTCGGCCTCGTGTGTGTCCTCCATGTGCCGCGCGATGTGGTGGGCGTCGACCACTGTAACCACGCCGTTGACGAAGGTTTTTTCGCGAATGTCCTCATCCACGAAAAAGGTCTGCACCACCGGCCCGGGGTCCGCGAGGCCGGTCGTCTCGACGAGGATGTGGTCGAACTTGTCACGGCGCTTGAGAAGGTTGCCGAGGATTCGAATCAGGTCGCCGCGCACGGTGCAGCAAATGCAGCCGTTGTTCATTTCGAAAAGCTCCTCGTCGGTGCTGATCACCAACTCGTGGTCTATGCCCACCTCGCCGAATTCATTTTCGATCACGGCGATCCGGAGGCCGTGTTTTTCGGTGAGGATGCGGTTGAGGAGTGTGGTTTTTCCGGCTCCGAGGAAGCCGGTGAGAATCGTAACGGGAATGCGCGACATCCCGAGAGAGTAACGGAAAAACGCCGCGCGCTGGAAAGCCGAAATCCGTCAGCC
>JBMTBF010000284.1:0-2145 GCA_049429585.1 Terrimicrobiaceae bacterium
CCAAACACGGCATTACGCCCGACGAATACGAACGCATCCAATCCATCCTCGGACGCGAGCCCAACCTCACCGAACTCGGCGTTTTCTCCGTCATGTGGAGCGAGCATTGCTCCTATAAAAATTCGAAGCTCGAGTTGAAAAAATTCCCCGTCACCGGCCCGCGCGTTCTCGTGAAGGCAGGCGAGGAAAATGCCGGCGTCATCGACATCGGCGATGGATGGGCCATCGCATTCAAGATGGAGAGCCACAACCACCCGAGCGCCATCGAGCCCTTCCAGGGCGCGGCCACCGGCGTGGGCGGCATCATTCGCGACATCTTCACCATGGGCGCCCGCCCTGTGTTCTCGATGAATTCCCTCCGCTTCGGCGACATTCGCGGCGACTCCCAACAATCCGCCACCAACCGCCGACTCTTCGCCGGCGTGGTGAATGGCATCGCCCACTACGGAAATTGCATCGGCATCCCGACGATCGGCGGCGAGGTCTACTTCGACGACAGCTACTCCGGCAACCCGCTCGTCAATGTCTTCTGCCTCGGCATCCTCAAGCACGAGCAAATCGCCCGCGGAGCCGCCAAGGGCGTGGGCAATCCCGTTTTCTATGTCGGTGCCGAAACCGGCCGTGACGGCCTCGCCGGCGCCGCCTTCGCTTCCCGCGAACTCACCGAGGAATCCAAGGAAGACCGCCCCGCCGTGCAAGTCGGCGACCCCTTCCGCGAAAAACTCCTCCTCGAAGCCTGCCTCGAACTCCTCGCCAGCGGCTGCGTCGCGGGCATCCAAGACATGGGCGCCGCAGGCCTCACCTGCTCGACCTGCGAAACCGCCAGCCGTGGCGGCACCGGCGTGGAAATCGATGTCAACCTCGTGCCGAAACGCGAGACCGGCATGACCCCCTACGAAATCCTGCTCTCCGAGTCTCAGGAACGCATGCTCGTCATCGTCAAAAAAGGCGAAGAAGACAAAGTCCGCGCCATCTTTGAAAAATGGGACCTCCCCTACGCCCATGTCGGCATCGTCAATGACGACGGCATGATGCGCGTCCGCGAGGGCGACAATATCGCCGTCGAAATCCCCGCCCGCCAACTCGCCGACGAAGCCCCGCTCTACTCCCGCGAAGCCGCTCCGAAAAAAGCCGTCGAGCCCCTCGACCTCGCGAGCGTGCCCGAGGCCGATCCCATCACCGCTCTCGAAACCCTCCTCGCCCATCCGAGCATCGCTTCCAAGCAGTGGGTCTGGCAGCAATACGACCACATGGTCCGCCTCGGCGCCACCGTCCTACCCGGCTCGGATGCCGCCGTCTTCATCGTCCGCGAGGCCAACAAAATCCTCGCCGCATCCACCGATTGCAACGCCATCTATTGCAAACAAGATCCCCGCGAAGGCGGCCGCATCGCCGTCGCCGAAGCCGCGCGCAACATCGCCTGCACCGGCGCAACCCCGCTTGCCGTCACGGACAACCTGAATTTCGGAAATCCCCACAAACCCGAAAATTTCCTCCAACTCCGCGAAGCCATCGAAGGCCTCGCCGAAGCCTGCCGCGCGTTCGACACACCCGTCACCGGCGGCAATGTGAGCCTCTACAACGAATCCCCCGCCGGAGCCATCGACCCCACGCCCACCGTCGGCATGGTCGGCCTCGTCGAAAAACCCGAGCACATCACCACCCAAGCCTTCAAAGCCGCGGGTGACATCATCCTCCTCATCGGCGAACCCGGCAACGAACTCGGCGCCTCGCACTACCTCCTCGCCGTCCACGGCCGCAAAGCCGGCGCCCCGCCGCAGCTCGACTACGCCAAGGAACTCGCCGTCCAAAACGCCGTCCGCGACCTCATCCGCCAAGGCCTCGTCAAAAGCGCCCACGACTGCTCCGAAGGCGGCCTCGCCGTCAACCTCGCCGAGTCCTGCCTGAGCGGAAACCTCGGAGCCAAAGCCGAAATCCCCGGCACCCGCGCCGATGTCGCCCTCTTCAACGAGTCGCAAAGCCGCATCGTCATCACCGTCAGCCCCGAAAACGCCGCCAAGGCCGAGGATTTCCTGAAATCCAAATCCGTCCCGCACCAGCGCCTCGGCGAAGTCACCCACACCCAAAATCTCGCCATCCAAGCCGCCGGCAAAACCTTCACCTGGCCCGTCGAAAAACTCCGCA
>JBMTBF010000285.1:0-2141 GCA_049429585.1 Terrimicrobiaceae bacterium
GCCATGGTTGAAATTTCGATCAAATATCTGGGCGACCTCCGGTGTGAGGCGCGGCATGAGCCTTCTGGAACGGTGATCACGACCGATGCGCCGGTGGACAATGAAGGTCGGGGTGAGTCGTTCTCTCCGACCGATCTGGCAGCGACCTCGCTCGGGGCGTGCATGCTCACGATCATGGGCATCGCGGCGCGCAAGCAGGGGGTCGATCTTGGCGCGACGGAAGTCAAGGTGCTCAAGGAAATGACCGCCCAACCTCCGCGTCGGATTGCGAAGGTGACGGTGGTTTTCACGATTCCGCTACCGGCTTCTCACGATAAGCGTGCGATCCTGGAGAGTGCGGCGAGAAATTGCCCGGTGCATCTGAGCCTGCATCCCGATGTGGTGCAGGAAATGCGGTTCGACTGGGTCGGCTGAACCAGGTTCAGGCGGCGGATCTTTGCTCGCGTTTCTCGGGGGCGGGAGACTCGATGTTGTCGCGTTTGGGGTAGGCGACCCGGGCGTGGAGCATGTTGACGAGCGAGAAGCGGAAGCTGTCGGCGATGCGCCAGATTTCGGCGATGGTTAGCGGGGACTCGTCGAGTTGACCCGAAGCCAGGCGATCCCGCACGATGGACCGGATCAGGTCGTCAATACGCTGCGGGGTGGGGCGGTCGAGGCTGCGGGAGGCGCTTTCGATCGAGTCGGCGAGGGAGACGATGGCGGCTTCACGGGTGAGTGGGCGTGGGCCGGGGTAGCGGAAGGAATCCTCACTGACTTCGGGGATGTCGTCCTCGCGGAGATTCATGATTTTTCCACCGAGGCGGGCGTCCTCCTGCTGTTGGAGGGCGCGTTGGTAGAAATACGAAACCGTCGAGGTGCCGTGGTGCTGGCGAATGATGTCGATGATTTCGTCGTTGAGCTTGTATTTGAGGGCGAGGTCCACGCCTTCCTTCACATGGGCGATGATGATCAGCGCGCTCATGGTCGGGGTGAGGTCGTCGTGGGGATTTTCGCCCTGATGGGTGTTCTCTGTGAAATATTGGGGCTTCAGGAGCTTGCCGATGTCGTGGAAATACGAGCCCACGCGGCAGACGGTCGGGTTCGCGCCGACGGCTTCCGCGGCGGCTTCAGCGAGGTTGGCAACGGCGAGGCTGTGGTGGTAGGTGCCAGGGGCCTCCATGCTCAGGCGCTTGAGCACGGGGTGGTTGAGGTCGGTCATTTCCAACCAGGAAATATCGGTCGTGATTTTGAAAAGATGCTCCAGGATGGGGAGGATTCCACTCACGACAACCGCCGTGGCGATGCCAGTGGCGAAGGCGGCGAGACTTTGCCAGCCGACCATGGCCCAATCCGTTTGCGCGGGGAGTTCCCAAATGATCGGGCCGATT
This sequence comes from Terrimicrobiaceae bacterium, assembly GCA_049429585.1. GTDB lineage: Bacteria > Verrucomicrobiota > Verrucomicrobiia > Chthoniobacterales > Terrimicrobiaceae > UBA967. The sequence continues at coordinate 1,368 of JBMTBF010000285.1, forward strand.
TGGCCGAAGGTGGCGGCGAGCACCCAAGTGGCGAGGCCGACGGAGACGCCGGCCCGGACAAGCCGGCTCCGGCGGCGGACCTGAAGTGTCACAAACACGGCGATGAAGCCGGTGATCAACGAGATGACAAGAAAAACGGGATCAATTCGTCCGATCAAAAGCGATCCCCAGAGGCTCGAAAAAACCGCTGCGTAGAGGCCGTGGTTGCGCCCGAGAAGAACGGAAAGAACCAACGGGGCGAAGGCATAGGGGATGAGCAGCGGGGCGAGTTGGAGGTCAAGCGCGCCGCTGGCAGCTTGGGACAAAATAATTTTGATGACAGCAAGTTGCGTCAGGAGGATGCCGAAAACCACGCCGAGGCGCGAGTTCGTGAGCATCGTTTGTGGGTGGTTGATCCAGAGTTGAGCGACGGCCGTAACGAAAATGAGGAGGCAAAGGAGGAATTTTTTCGCGGGTTCCTCCTGGATGCCGGTGAAAATCAACGCCGCCAAACCGGCCACAAACGCCGCAAGGATGATCGCACGCATCGTCCAGCCTGTTTCCAAGGCTTCGAAAAACTCGCTTTCCTCAATTGTGCGTCGCCGCTTGCCGCAATCACGGCCCTGATCGATGAGGCGCCATCGCTTAAAAAATCCGAACATGTTGGGAATTACTTAAATGGCCAAAGGCAGGTGGTTCAAGAAGGATTTCAGATCCGGCTCTCGCGGGATCCTCGGTGTTCCTTGTAGGCCAAGACGATAGACTGGACCAATGGGTGCCTGACGACATCCTTTT
>JBMTBF010000286.1:0-2139 GCA_049429585.1 Terrimicrobiaceae bacterium
CTGCGTTCGATCAACAATGTGGTCGATATCACGAACTATGTTCTTTTCGAACTCGGCCAACCGCTCCACGCGTTCGATGCCGCCAAAATCTCGGGCGACATCCGCGTTCGCGCCGCTGCGGAAGGCGAGAATTTCCTCGCGCTCGACGGCAAGGAATACAAACTGCCCGCCGGTTCGCTCGTTATTGCAGATGCCAGCGGTCCTGTCGCCCTTGCTGGAGTGATGGGAGGCGAGGGGAGTGGCGTTACCGAATCCACGACCGACATTCTCTTGGAAAGCGCATTTTTCGCCCCCTCGCGCGTCCGCCGTGCTTCCCGCGCGCTCGGGCTCTTCAGCGATTCCAGCTACCGCTTTGAGCGCGGCGTTGATCCCGAGGGTGTCGCCACTGCCTCGGCACGGGCCGTGGAATTGATTTTGCAACTCGCAGGCGGCACCGCCTCCGAAACCATCGAAGTCGCTGGCGAACCTCCGCCCCGCAATAAAATCACTCTCCGCCACGACCGTGTCCGCTCACTCCTCGGTCTGGAAATTTCCGATTCCGAAATCGACGCCGCCCTTGTCCGGGTCGGTTTGGTTAATCTCGGTGGTGGTCAATGGGAAATCCCCGGCTATCGCCGCGAGATCCAACGCGAAGCCGACTTGATTGAGGAAGTCGCCCGGGTCGTTGGAATCGAAAAAATCCCCTCCCGAGCCGAAGGTCTCTTTGCGGGCAGTTCCGACGCCGATCTGGCCTACGATTTCGCGATGGATCTACGCCGCAAGCTTGCTGGCATGGGTTTCCACGAGGCCCGCACGAGCACGCTCGTCTCTAATGCCGATGCCGCCGATTTCGGGGAATCCGTGGCGTTGAAAAATCCCTTCGGCGACGATCAATCCAAGCTTCGCAACAGTCTTCTCCCTGGCTTGTTCGCCGCTGTGATCCGCAATCTCGACCAAGGTGCAAAATCCATCCCGCTGTTCGAAGTCGGGCGCGTATTTAGCCCCGCCGGGGAATTTCCGCGTCTGGCCCTTGTTGCGACGGGTGACCGCTTCTCCGCTGACTGGCGTGGCGGCACGACCCGCTCCTGGGATGTCTTCGATTTCCTCGGCGCTATCCGCGAATTGTCTGCTTTCGAAACTGCCCCGCTTCCCAATCCGCCGAGCCCTTTCGGAGCAGCCGCCGAGGTTTTCCTCAATGGCAAAAAGATCGGTCTCCTCGGCCAGATTCATCCCAGCGTGGCCCGCAAGCTCGGCGCCAACGCTTCCGTCCTTGCGGCAGAGTTCGATCTCGCTGCTTGGCGTTCGCTGGTTTCCAAGGATCGAACCACCGCGCCGCTCGCGAAATTTCCCGGCTCGGCCCGTGACATCGCTTTCATCGCACCCCTTTCGCTACCCTACGGCGAGGTCCGTGCCGTCATCGAATCACTCAAGGAACCACTCCTCGAATCAATCGGTCTTTTCGATCTCTTCACCGATCCGAAGGGAGAAAAAATCCCGGCTGATAAAAAATCCCTCGCCGTCTCGCTTTCCTTCCGCAGCCCCGAGCGCACGCTCACGGCCGACGAAGTGAACGCCGCCACGGACCGCATCAAAGCCGCCCTGCGAGCCAAGTCCGGCATTGAATTTCGCGAGTAGAAGTGCGTTTAGAGGGGGGGGACCTTCGGGATTGCCGATGGCTCCCGTGTTTGCTTTATTCACGATCTTGTTTCCTTCAACGCGCGATTAGCTCAGCGGTAGAGCGCTTGCTTCACACGGGCATCCGGCCATTTTTTCGCGTTTTTTCCCGAGTTTTCAGAAGTCTGCAAACCCGCATAAATACAGGCTCGACGGGTGAATCGTGTTTTTCCCGAGTTTTCCAAAAACTGCCCATTTTTGAGGCGTCGGGTTACAAAAAAAGGTTACAAAGAAAAAACACCCGAATTTGCTTATGCGGTAAGCGCTCTACCTTCGTTGCATTGGTCGAGGGCCTTGGAATGGGGTTTCCAGGCTATTTTGCGCCAGGAGGCCCGTGGTCGCGTTTTTATTTCAATGGAGGGTCATTGGTGCTTACGACAAAAAAACCTCCTGCCATCTGGCAGGAGGTTTTGCCCAGTTCGCGTGTATGGGACGCGAGTTTTCTAACCCATCAGCTCCACTAGGACGCGCCCTAAAGCGGTCCCA
>JBMTBF010000287.1:0-2138 GCA_049429585.1 Terrimicrobiaceae bacterium
CCAGAACGATTTCTTCAGCCTCATGGCCTATTTCAACAGCATCAACGAGCAGGGCTTGGAAAACCAAGATGGCACGCGGGCCCGGGCCTACCCGCCGTTTGTGCAACTTCCCACGGAGAAACAAAAACAAGTCACCGAGGAGGCCAATAAAACCCTCGCTTCCCTGAAGCCCGTCCGCGAGGACAAGTCCCCTGAAGCGATCAAGGTTCCCGACGACAGCAAGGCCCTTAAATGGTCATCCCTCAATCTTGTCGACGCCTCCTGTGCAACCAGAAAACTCGAGCGTGCCGGAGGACATGATTATGTCGGGCCTTCCGCGTTGAACTTCGAGATCCCCGAGACAACCAACCGCTTCATCAAGCACCATCGTCGTGGCCAGCAGGTTCTGCTTCCCATCTTCCCCGTCACGGACGACGAGACGATAACCATGGTCTTCGCAACGTCCAATGAAGAATTCAATACGGTTAACATCAATTCCCTCAATCCATTCGACCACCTGTGGAATCTCCAGCCCGAGAAGGAAGAGCATGTCTACGGGATGGATCTGAAAACGATCGGCAAGGTTGTTCCCGACATCTCGATCGAGCTCGAGGAGGGAGGAAAAATACGCCCTCTACCCATTGTGCTCGCCAAGTCGACCTTCGAGGGCCTGAGTCCCGAACTCGCTGCCGCCCAGGCTGCCGATCCGGCCAACGGCTGGAAACTCGGCGTCCAGGGCCTGGATCACGCTGTCTTCCTACAACTTGCCGAAGCGATAAAGCCCGCCAAAGGCTCCAAGCTCATCGTGAAGATGAAATTTCAAGGCACGGCAATTCCTTATCCGGATGGCATTATCAACAACCTCTCTGTGAACACGGCCAACAACCCCCATGGGTTGGAAGACACGCTGGCTTTGTTCAGTGCCAACGAACGGGAACCCTGGATGACCGACCCGTGGCTCGCCGCGAAGGCCCACGCCGCCGGTAAAACCTCGGTGTCCGGCCTGGATGTCGCCCGCGCGCATTACCTGAAAACCCATGTGGACATCTACGCCCTCCGGGTAATGGTCATGGAGGAGCGTGCCAAGCCGCTGCAGACCTATGTGCTCGACCGGGGTGTTTATGACAAGCCGCTGAAAAACCGCCCCCGCGAACGCACCACGCCGGTGGCCTTCCCGCCGATGCCGAAGGATGCGCCAAAAAACCGCCTGGGTCTCGCGCAGTGGTCGTTGGCGCCGGAAAATCCGCTCACGGCGCGGGTGCAGGTGAACCGCCTCTGGCAACAACTCTTCCGAAACGGCATCGTGAAGACCTCCGAGGATTTCGGGTTGCAGAGCGCCGTGCCCACGCACCCTGAACTCCTCGACTATATGGCCGTGGATTTCCGCGAGAACAAGTGGGACATCAAACGGACCATGAAAAACTTGGTGATGAGTGCCACCTACCGGCAGTCCTCCAATTACCGGGAGGATCTCAAGGAAATCGATCCCGAGAACAAGCTCCTCGCCCGCGCGCCGCGTTTCCGGCTACCCGCCGAACTCATCCGCGACAACGCCCTCGTCGCATCCGGTCTTCTGAATGAGAAAATCGGTGGCCCGAGTGTCAAAACCTACCAACCTGAAATCTGGAAGGAGAAATCCATGAACCAGATCGGCAACTATGGCTTCTACACCCGTGACACCGGCGACAAGCTCTTCCGCCGCGGGCTCTACACCTTCTGGAAGCAATCCGTGCCGCCCGCCCAGATGGAGCTGTTCGACGCGCCGAGCCGCGAGGCCTGCATCACCAAACGCGCCCTCACGAACACGCCGCTCCAAGCTTTCGTGTTGATGAACGACGAGACCTATCTCGAGTTCTCCCGCAAGCTCGCCGAGCGCCTCTTCACCGACATCAACGGGGCTTGGGAGGAAAAACTCTCGGATCGACTCCGTCGCGGCTTCCGCCTCGCCACCGGCCGCAATCCGGAGGACTCGGAACTCGAAAGCTGGATCTCCTTCACCAACGAAAACCTCGCGCGGTTCACGGCCGACCCCGGCGACGCCGAGAAATTCCTCTCCTACGGCGAGACCCCCCGCAAAACGGAACTGCCCACAACGCAATTGGCGGCCCTCTCCTTCACCATGTCCGCCGTCCTTAATCTCGATGAAACAATCACCCGCG
>JBMTBF010000288.1:0-2129 GCA_049429585.1 Terrimicrobiaceae bacterium
GTGATTGTCGAGAAGCCGTTCGGCACCGACCTGCCCAGCGCCCGCCGGTTGAATGATCTCGTCGAGTCCGCCTTCGACGAATCCCAGACTTACCGCATCGACCACTACCTCGGCAAAGAGACCGCGCAGAACATCATGGTCATGCGCTTCGCCAACGCGATTTTCGAGGCGATGTGGAATTCCCGCTACATCGACCATGTTCAGATCACCGCGAGCGAGCCTCTCGGCGTGGAAGGCCGCGCGGGCTACTACGACAAATCCGGCGCGCTCCGCGACATGGTCCAGAACCATCTCCTGCAACTCCTCTGCCTGACCGCGATGGAGCCGCCTGCCGGGCTCGATGCCGATTCGATCCGCGATGAAAAAGTGAAAGTCCTGCGCTCCCTCCGCCCTCTCGCTGGGGAGGAGGTTTTTCGCCATGTCGTCCGCGCCCAATACGGCGCCGGTGCGGTGAACGGCAAGCGCGTCGCCGCCTACCGCGACGAACTCAATGTGAACCCCGAGTCGAATACGGAAACCTACGTCGCCCTCGAGGTGAATGTGGACAACTGGCGCTGGGCCGGCGTTCCGTTTTTCATCCGCGTCGGCAAGCGTCTTCCCAAAGGCGGCACCGAGATCGCCGTTCAATTCAAGAGCGTTCCGCCGGTGCTCTTCCGCGCCACGGGCGAATCGGTGGACGACAATGTGCTCGTGATCCGCATCCAGCCGGACGAGGGAATTTCGCTCCGCATGTGTGCGAAGATGCCGGGCTCGAGTCTGCGTATCGAGCCGGTGAAAATGGATTTTCACTACGGAACGAGCTTCGGCAAAGCAACGCCAGAGGCCTACGAGCGCCTGCTCCTCGACGCGATGGGCGGCGACGCCACTCTGTTCGCCCGCCGCGATGAGGTGGAGGAGGCCTGGAAATTCATCGACTCCATCCACGAGGCCTGGCGCACACGCTCGAACGACCTCGCGATCTACTCCGCTGGAACCTGGGGGCCGAGCGAAGCCGATGAACTCATCAAGCGCCACGGAGCCGCATGGAGGCGCCTGTGACATTCGACGCCTCGCGCCTGGGAATCCCGGTCGAGATCGGTCGTATCGACAAAGAACTCGGGAAACTCTGGGAATCGAGCGACGACTCGAAAACCCGTGCGTCGCTCATCAATTTCGTCATCCACACCGGCGACCCCGCATCACTGGCCGCCGATACGGAGATCATCTCCACCATCGCCGCGAAGCACGCCTGCCGCGCGATTTTGATTTTTTCAAACCCCCGGGCGCCCGAGTCGTCTGCACAGGCTTGGATCAACGCACATTGCCATCAGACGGGAAAAGGCGAGCGCCAACTCTGCTCGGAGCAGATCACCTTCCGACTCGACGGCGAGAGTGCGCACGCGTTGCCGAACATTGTTTTTTCCCACCTCGATTCCGATCTGCCCCTCTGCCTCTGGTGGCAAGGGGACCTTCCCGAGCCTCTTGATGAGACGCTTTGGTCGTGGGTGGATCGCCTGATCTACGATAGCGCTCAGTGGTCCCGGCCCGTCCATCAGCTCCATCTTGTTCGACATCTCACGGTGGGAAGCGGCAAGGGGACGGTGCTCTGCGATTTAAACTGGACCCGTCTCCAGCCCTGGCGCTACGCGCTTGCGAGTCTCTTCGATCATTCTGCTGCGTTCCCGATGCTTAATCAGATCGATTCCATCAATATCGAGTTGGGTAACGGGTCTCGAATTTCAGCCATGCTTCTTTTAGGGTGGTTCGCATCTCAACTGAATTGGACCGCTGCCAATTCCGGGGAGTCTCAATCCCTCTTTCGCGGCAGCCAAGGGGAGGGGCGCCCCCTTGATGAATTTTTATCTCCAGACAACCGGAAAATTTCTTTTGCGATTACTGAAAGCCAGAATCAGGAGAGGAACGCCGTTCTCATCCGATGCGGGGATTCCGAGTTCGAATTGTCGCATGCCGCGAACGCAGAATTTTTCGAAGCCAGAATCCACATTCCAGAAACGATCGATGCCCGGCAAATCCTGCCATTCCCGCGCCGCAACACGACGGACACGCTCTTGGCAGAGCTCAGCCGCGCGGGGCGGCATCCGCTCTACACAAAAGCACTGGAAAAAATCCTCCCTCTGCTCCGACGCTGA
>JBMTBF010000289.1:0-2121 GCA_049429585.1 Terrimicrobiaceae bacterium
GGGTTTTCTGGCAATGCCCTCCATTTCCTCGGGGAAAGACATGGTTTCCTATCAGCTTGGACAAGCCCGACTGCAAATCAGTGCACAGGGGACGAGGATTTCCATTTTGGACGGAACCGCGAAGACGCTTGTGCCCGGGCATGCGGAGGCGGGGGTTCTCATTGATGGCATCCCGATGAATGTCCGCGGTGAGGGGGATGGAGACACGCTGCGCCTGGCTTCGGCCACTGGCATGGAGGCGACACTCAAGATCGTGCGCCGGGATGGCATGGCGGCGATAACCATCACGCCCGACGGGCAAGCGTCCAAGGACAAGCCACACAGGATTTCCCTGCAATTTGGCGGGATGCCGGTTGCCTACGGGCTGGGCGATGTGGGGGGGTGGAATAAAACCCTGAATTTGGTCAACGACAGCGAGACGACCTACAGGCTTGTCCACAATGCCGGCAAGTTTCGCTGGTTGAGTTCGTTCGTCATTTTTCCGCGCAATCAATTCGCGTTTGTGGCGCTTGATGGTCTCGCTCGCTCGGCCGTGATCGGTCCGGAGCGGGTCCAACTCAGCGTCGAGACCCAAGACGCCGCCACCTTTTACTGCCTCACCGGCGACATGGAGCAGATTTATGCGGACTACCAGAAGGTGTTGCGTGAAGCGGGCAGGCCGATCATCAAGCCCAAGTTTCGGCTGTTCGAGTTGGGTTGGGAGTCTTGGGCCGCCCTTGGTTGGAAGACAAATGCCGAGACGGTTCTGGAATCGATCGCCCGATTTCAGGCCGAGGGATTTCCGATTCGCTGGGCGGTAACCGGGTCCGGGTTCTGGGAGGAGGGAGGCACCACGACCAGCTTTGGCAAGTTCGGCGAAAAATTCCCGGAGCCGAAAAAATTCAAGGAAGCGCTGAATCGAATGGATGTGAAATGGATGATCGGGCTGCGCACCAACTTCGTGCCCCCCGGCGGTCCATTCAAGCCGGTCACCGAGAAGCGGGACCACAATCTTGAAGTGAAGACTTTCCTCGGGAACCCGCTCTCCCAAGAAGGAATCGACAAGGGCTACTTTCTGAAAAAGGCCGATGGGAGCCTGTGGAAAAATGCGTCCGGCTGTTTTCCGCTCGTTCCCTGCTATTTGATCGATGGCACGAACAAGGACGCCGCCGAGTGGTTTGCGAACCTTTATCAACAGTGGGGAGTCGATGGCATCAAGGAGGACACGATGATGAATCTCGGGCGTCATCATCTGGAAATTTTCAACTGGCCGATTGCGCGCATTGCGGAGGACGGGGCCTTGGTGATGGCGCGCTGTGGCAGCGATACCTCGCCGGGCACGCTGCTGCGCATCAATGACACAAGCGTCCAAGAGACCAGTCAGCGCATTCCGATCAACTACCTTCAGAATGCCGCCAGTGCCGCGCCCAATGCCTACTCCGATACGGTCGGGTTCCGGAGGATGAAGACCTACTCGGACATTGTCGTGCGCCAGGCCTGGTTGATGGCACTCACCGCCGGGATGTCCATTGGCGAGTCGGCGTCCGGTTGGAGCAAAGAGGAGCAAGCGCTTTTCAAAAAGCCCTTCGACTTCCACTACCGCATCGCTCCCACGCTCTACGATGCGGCGATGAAGTCCTACCTCACGGGCTATCCCTCCACGATGACTCCGCTGGGGATCGCCTATGCCGATGACCCCAAGTCAGCGGAGACACCCCATTTCCAGTGGATGATCGGCGACTCGCTTCTTTGCGCGCCGCTCTTGAAAGACCCTTCCGGCAAACACCTCGACATCTACCTCCCGGAAGGCATCTGGTTCGATCACGACACAGGCGAGAAATTTACCGGTCCCACGCTCTTGAAAGAGTTCCCCATGCCGGTCGGGAAGACGCCGTGTTTCATCGGCGGAAAGGGGATCTTCGTGACGCGGGCATCGGACGAATCACCACTCACGGTCCATAGTTATCCGATCGGAAAATCCCGCACGAATCATGTGATTCACCACCCGGACGGCACTTCCACCTCCGAGATCGCCTGGGCTGAGAACGGCACCCATTCCACCGCCCGCGATCTCACGAGCGGCAAGGCCTTGGCGGTATCTCAAGACGCGAAGACCGGCGCCCTGTCCTTCGAGATCCTACC
>JBMTBF010000290.1:0-2117 GCA_049429585.1 Terrimicrobiaceae bacterium
CCCGCTTCGAGGCGACATTGGTGGCGAGGAGCTTTTGCTGGCGCTCCAACTCGATATCGGCGAGGACGAGCGCGGCTCGCATTTCGCCGAGTTGGGCCTCCAGAGTTTGGATTTCACTCGGGCGCTGGCCGACCTTGGCATCCTCCAATTCGGCGCGGGCCTGTTCCACCCGGCGCAACGCCTCGTCGCGTGCAGCGAGTTCGGGAGTTTCCTCCAAGGCAAAAAGCAAAGCGCCTTTTTCGATCTCCTGCCCGCGCTCAACGGCGAGATTTTCAAGGCGTCCGCCGAAGGGCGAGGCGACATGGACGAACTCGCCCTCGATGTAGCCTTGGACAAGAGTAGGGTCTGATTTATCGCAAGACGCGCCGACGAGGGCGACGAGCAAAAAAAGAACGGCGCGGCAAAATTTCACGCCGCGATCTTGTCCGGTCGCTCGACGGGACGAAAGCGGAAGCTGGCGTGGTATTTCCCCCCATTGTGTTTGCGGCAGCATTTGATGCAGGCGGCGGTGTGGCGGAGGGGCTTCACGCGGGCGAGAAGAGTCGAGCACTCGGGGCAGGCGTAAAAGAATTTGCGGGCGACGCGGCGGCGCTTGAAGGGAAGCTCGTGGCAGCGCGACTCATGCGGGATCCCCAAGTCGGAGCAGGCTTCGCGCCACTCCTCACCATGGGCCTCGATGCGGCGGCGACCGACGCGGTGCTGGGCCAGCAGGTGGGCGAGTTCATGGCGGAGCGTGCGCTGAACCTCGGCGGCGGAAACTTCCACAAGCTTGGGATTCAACACCACCATGCGATCGGTCCACATCGCCATGCCGGCGGTGGTGCGGAGCGCGGGATTCCAAAAGACGCGGACCTGCAAATGACGGCAACCAGCGGCCTTGAGAAGTTGGTTGGCGAAATCCTCGAGCAACGGATCGTGGCGCAGGCGCGATTTGCGGCGGGGTTTCGCGAGGTCGTCGGGCGTGGCGCGCACGCGGCGCATGACGGAACGACCAAAATCCATGAGAAGTTGCTGGTATTTCATGCGGCGAGGGCGGGTTGGAGTTGCAGGACGCGGGCCACGGCGGCGGCGGCGCGATCGATGTCCGCCTCCGAGGTGCTATGGCCCATGGAAAAACGAACGGTCGCCAACGCGGTGGAGGCCTCGACTCCCATGGCCAGGAGGACATGCGAGGGCTGGATCGAGCCGACCATGCAGGCCGAACCGCTGGAAACGCACACCCCCTCGAGATCGAGCCCCATCAAAAGCGATTCGCCGTCCGCGCCGGGGAAGCTGACATTGAGCGTGTTCGCCAGCGAGCGGGCGGGGTCGCCATTGCGAATGGCATTCGGGCAGGATGCATGGATCGACTTCCAGAGGCGTTCGCGGAGTGGTTCAAGACGCGCGGATTGGAAGGCGGTCTGCGCCGTGGCGTATTCAGCGGCGGCGGCCAGACCGGCAATGGCGGCGACATTTTCGGTGCCGGGACGGCGGGAATTCTCGTGGGCTCCACCGAAGGCGGTTGGCTCGATCGAAATTCCCGCGGAGAGCCAAAGCGCGCCGACGCCTTTTGGGCCGTAGAATTTGTGGGCGGTGATCGAGAGCGCAGTCAGGCCGGGCATTTTCACCGAGAGAGGCAGTTTGCCGAACGACTGGATCGCATCGGTGTGAAAAAAGACTCCTTGCGCGGCGCAAATTTCGGCGAGGCGCTCGATTGGTTGGATCGCACCGGTTTCATTGTTGGCGTGCATCACCGAAACCAGAACGGTGTCAGGGCGGAGCATGGCGGCGAGGTTTTGGGGATCGATGATTCCCGCGTCATCGACAGGGAGGATCGAAACCTCGAAGCCCTCGTGTTTCGCCAAGTGCTCGGCGGCGTGGAGCACCGCGTGATGCTCGATCGCCGAGATGATGAGATGTTTTCCCTTCGCCGACTGGGATCGGGCGAGTCCCATCACGGCGAGGTTGCAGGATTCGGTGCCGCCGCCGGTAAAAATGATCTCGTGCGGCCGCGCACCGAGGATCGCCGCGAGACGATCGCGGGAGTCATCCACCGCCGCCCGGGCGCGACGACCAGCCGCGTGGATCGACGAGGGGTTGCCGAATTCCCCCTCGAGAAACGGCAACATCGCCTCGCG
>JBMTBF010000291.1:0-2107 GCA_049429585.1 Terrimicrobiaceae bacterium
ATGGCCCCGAAAATCCGACTCGAATCGACTCACGCCTCGACGCTGGAGTTCGCGAATATCGAGGATTTGAAAGCCTGCGCCGCCGAGTAGCGGGCGACGGGCTTCTTAGCGAAAGCCCTTGGCGTTATTGCGGTCGGCAACGAAGAGATTCGAACCGCGCGCCTTGAGGACAAAAGTATTGTTGTCGCCGTATTTCGTCCAAGGGCCGGGAGGGACTTCGCGGGCTTCGACAAATTTCCAGTCGCACACATCCTTGCCGCCCATGCCGAGGTAATCCCGCACAGCAGGGGAAACATCCAAGCCGGCGCCTTGATTGAGGTTCGGACGGGGGCGCTCGTTGCCGAAGACATATTGCCAGTGGTCCGTGCGGAAGGGGCCGCAATCCTCCCACTGGGCATAGGCGATGCGGTTGCCGTGGCGAATGGCCAGCCATCGGCCTTTGCACACCGACTTGCCGGGTTTTTCAAACGCCTCGCGAAACCAGGGAATCACGCGGCGGGACTCGGGCTTTGTCGTCCCCATGGTGACATCATTGTAAGGCAGCGCGACATAGAAGGGATTCTGGCGCGGAATGAAATTCTTCGGGATAAAATTGCGTCGAGCAGAAGGTTCCGGATTGTCGTAACCGCCAAAGTTTTTGTGCCAATATTTGTCCCACGAGCTTTTGCAATTCGGCACCGGGTTGTTGCGGGTGGGTTGTTCGCCGACCCAGAAAACGGTGGTGACGATGTTGCGCTTCCACGGGTAACGGCCCGAGGAACTGATCCCCGTCGGATTGGCCACGACAGGAGGCTCGATCTTTTGAATCGCCCTGTCGCGCAGGGTCATCGCAAGTTTCTCAAAATCCGACGCCAAGCTGGCGGACGCAGGCAAGGTCTGCGACACGGCAAAAATCAAACTGAGGAGAAAGACGCGGAGGGCCATTTCTGTAGGGCCGATAAGGTGGAACAGGAGCGGGTGGGGTGCAAACTAAAAAAGCCCTGCCGAATCCATGAATCTGTTGACTCAAAAGTTTTGACACCCGGGAGCGCCAACGTCCTCGTTGGCTTCTTATCATCGTTTTATTTTCGATGAGCCGACGGGGACGTCGGCGCGCCTGAAGATTTGGCGGATTATACCATTCTGGATTCAGGATAACTTTTTTTGATGCGATCGGCCGGGACTTTCATCAGTCACATTTTTATGCCGTTTCGAATTACGGCAGCGAATACCCATCGCTGAAGCGCTCATGCCGCGAGGTCGCCGGGCTTGTAAACAATGAGGCCTTGGATGTGGTCGAAATTCGAGTCGGTGGTGGCGATCTCCTGGATGCCGAGACGGCGGGCGACGGCGAGGTTTAGCGAGTCGATGGTGAGCAAACCGTGCTGTCTTTGGAGTTCGAGCGCGAGGTAGTAGTCTTCGATTTTCACGGTTTCCACCTCCAGACCGCCGCCGAGAAGGTCGCGGGTTTCACTGGAGTATTGCGAGAGTGGTTGGATGAGCCTCTTGTTCTGGCCGAGGGCGCGGGCGGGGTTTGAGCCCGAGAGTCCCCGGGACTGGGCCTCCTGCATCATTCGGCGGTGGCAGACCTCCGCCGCGATGGTTGTTGTGATCCAGCCTTGGATGGCCCCGGAATCGCAGCGGGCAAGCAGGCTGCGGCACTGCGGGGATTTCCTTTCGAGCATGTAGATGATGATATTCGCATCCACCAAAACGCGGCTGCCGTCCGGAATGTCATCGAGAGTCATTGGTCAAAAAAATCGGCATCCATCGTTTGCCTGAATTGGGAGTCGGAGAGCGCCAAGGGTGGCGACTCGAGAAGGCGGGCAAGGCCGGATTTGCGTCCCCGCGAGGGCGACTGCCGCTGCAGATAGGTCGCGACGGCTTCTTGAATGACTTCGCCGATGGCCCGATTTTCGCGGGCGGCGGCGACTTTGAGGTTCCGGTAAACCTCCTCTTCCATCTGGGTTCCCAATTTGATTTTCATAGTTTCAATTTCATTCGGGTTCGATCCGTGATTGGGTTTTGACTAACATTGAAAACTTTGCCTATTTTTCTTGCTAATTCAAGAAAAATAGAATTTGCTAGATTAATAATTGTGTTTACGGAGTTGGCGGAAATCACAGGT
>JBMTBF010000292.1:0-2101 GCA_049429585.1 Terrimicrobiaceae bacterium
GCGAGCAGGAAACCCTTTTGCCCGACCTCGTGATCGTCGATGGCGGGCGCGGCCAGCTTTCCAGCGCACGCAAGGAGCTCGAGCGCCTCAAACTTTCGCACCTTCCGATCATCGGCCTCGCCAAGGAATTCGAGGAAATCCACCGCCCCGGGCGTCCCCTCCCCATGCGACTTCCCGAGGATAGCGGCGCGCTCCGCCTCCTTCAGCGCATTCGCGACGAAGCCCACCGCACGGCCAATGGCTACCACAGCCTCCTGCTCAAAAAACGCGTCCGCGAAAGCCTCCTGGATTCCATCCCGGGCATGGGCTCGGCCCGCAAACGCGCCCTCCTTGAACGCTTCGGATCGGTCGAGCGCATCAAAAACGCCACAGCAGCCGACCTCGCCGAAGTTCCCGGAATCAGCGAAAATCTCGCCGAAAAAATCCTCTCCTCCCTCCAATCGAACTGACCCGATGCAACTCGACTTCAACCTTCAATCCGGCGTGCCTAAGAAAAAGGACGCCACTCCTCCCAAGCCTGCGGAACCCGTCGTTCTCGCCGTCTCGGCCCTCACCAAGAAAATCCGCTCCCTCCTGGAGGACGGCATCGGCGAGGTCTGGGTGGAGGGAGAAATCTCGAATCTCCGCCGCCAGAGCTCGGGTCACCTTTACTTCACACTCAAGGATGCCTCGTCCCAGATCGGCTGCGTGATGTTTGCAGGCCAGACCGCCCAGCTTCGCGGAATGAATTTTAACGATGGCGCGCAGGTTCAGGTCTTCGGGGAACTCACCGTCTACGAACCGCGCGGCAACTACCAACTCATCGTCCGCCGCGTGCAGGAGCGTGGCATCGGAGCGCTCCAGGCCAAGTTCGAGGAACTCAAGCGCCGCCTCGCCGCGGAGGGACTTTTCGACTCCGCCCGCAAGCGCCCCCTCCCGAAATTCCCCCGCCGCATCGCCGTGGTCACCTCGCCCACCGGCGCGGCGATCCGCGACTTCCTCCATGTCCTCCACCGCCGCCAACGCGGCATCGAGGTTTTGGTTTATCCCGTCCGTGTCCAGGGCCGGGGCGCCGCCGCCGAAATCGCCGAGGCCGTCCAAATCCTCGGAAACGCCCCTGCACTCGGCATCGAGCCGCCCGATGTGATCGTCGTCACCCGCGGTGGCGGGAGCCTCGAGGACCTCTGGGAATTCAACGAGGAAATCCTCGCCCGCGCCATCGCGGCCTCGCCGATCCCCGTGGTTAGTGCCGTGGGACACGAGATCGATTTCACCATTTCCGACTTCGCAGCCGACTTCCGCGCCCCCACGCCCAGCGCCGCCGCCGAAATCCTCTCCTCCGACTCCGCCGAGCTTTTGGAACACCTCGCCCACCTCGCGGCCCGCCTGCGCCGCCATGTCCATGCGCGCCTCGATTTTCTAAAAAACCAGCTTGAGGCCTTTGATCGGACCGCTCTGTTTCTCGAACCTCCCCGCCGTTTGCGCGAGCATCGCCAAACCCTCGACCGCCTTGCCGACGACCTCCTTGCCGGAGCCGAAAGCGCACTCCAATCCCACCGCTTCACCCTCGAGCGCCAATCCCGGATCCTCGCCGCCCACAATCCCGCCGGAAAAATCGAAACCCACATCCGTCAACTTCGTGCCGAGCAGGACCGCATGCACCGCTCGGCTCAAACCCGCCTTCACGACCACCGCCAAATCCTCGCCCGCCACGCCGCCGTTCTCGAGGCCCTGAATCCCAACGCCGCCCTGGCCCGCGGCTACACGATCACGATGGATTCCAATGGCCGCATCCTTCGCAACGCGGAAGAGGCCACCCGTTGCCAAATCCTTGAAACGAAATTCCACGACGGCACCATCCGCTCCCGCCCCGAAACCGCCCCCGGGCAGGCTTGATTCGGGCCCGATTTTTGCAACCATCCCCCCACTTGTGAGCGCCAGCTGCCATCGCCCCGTCCGAATCCTCATCCTCACCGCCAGCATGGGCGAGGGCCACAACACCGCCGCGCGAAACATCAAAAACGCCCTCGCCCTCGAGTCCCCCCACGGCATCGAAACCCTCGTCGTCGATCCCTACACGCGCACGAACCCGGTCGTGAACCGCCTCATCCAGCGCGGCTAC
>JBMTBF010000293.1:0-2094 GCA_049429585.1 Terrimicrobiaceae bacterium
CGGCCCCAGCTTGCGCGGCTATGCCATTTTCCAAGCTTGGAATCTCCAAGCCACTTTTGCAGGGCGTCGAGGCCATGGGTTACACCGAGCCAACGCCAATCCAACTCCGCTCGATTCCTCCGGCTCTCGAGGGACGAGACCTCATTGCCTCGGCGCAGACCGGAACCGGCAAGACCGCGGCCTTTGCCCTGCCAACCCTTCAAAAGCTCGCCACGCACGGGCGCTGCCGCTGCCTCGTGCTCGAACCCACCCGGGAACTCGCCATGCAGGTCGAAACCGCCATGAGAGATTTCGCCCGCTTCACGAATCTCCGGGTAGGTTGCGTCTTTGGCGGCGTAGGCTATGGCGCCCAGCGGACGATGCTCAAAGAGGGCGTCGATATCCTCGTCGCCACTCCGGGCCGTTTAGAGGACCACCTCCAGCAGGGAACCGTCCGGCTCGATGACATCCAAGTCCTCGTCCTCGACGAGGTGGATCGTATGCTTGATGTCGGCTTTCTTCCCCCGATGCGGCGGATCATTTCCAAGGTCCCAAAAAACCGGCAGACGCTTTTCTTTTCGGCCACCCTGCCGCCGGAGATCGCCGAGCTGGCGAACTGGGCCCTGCGCGATCCCGTGCGAATCGAAATCGGCGCCGCCCGCTCCGTCGCCTCGATTGTCAAGCACGGCGTCTACACCGTCGATCCCAGTCGCAAGTTCGATTTCCTCCTCGCGCTCCTCAACACCGTCGATTTCCAAAGCGCCATCATTTTCAGCCGCACCAAGCACGGCGCGGACAAGATCGCGAAGAAACTCCGCACCAACAACCACTCGGTCGCCGTCCTCCACGCGAACCGCTCCCAGAACCAGCGAATCGAGGCACTGAACGGCTTCAAGTCGGGCAAATACGAGGTCATGGTCGCCACCGACATCGCTGCCCGCGGCATCGATATCGCAGGCGTGAGCCATGTCATCAACTACGACATCCCGCAGCACCCCGAGGATTATGTGCACCGCATCGGCCGCACCGGCCGCGCGAATCAAACGGGCGATGCGTTTACTCTCGTCACCCGCGAGGACATGAAAAAACTCGCCGCCATCGAGCGCTTCATCGGCCAGCGGATCGACCGCCTCACGCTCGAGGGATTCCAAGTTCCGACGAATGGCGAATTGGAAACAGCCTCCAAACCGCCCAAGACTGAACCCCGGATGGATGGTCGCCCCGGCTTCCGGCGGGGTGGAACTTTTCGCCGCAAACGCCGTTAGATTTTTTTATGCCGGCGCTCCGGCACTTTTGTTTAAAGTCCCCCGCTCACATGGAATCGAAAACTCTCACCATCGGCCTTCCCTCCGGAAGCCTCATGGAACCGACCATCGCCCTTTTTGCCAAGGCGGGCTATGCCATCTCCGGTTCGAGCCGCTCCTATCGCCCATCCGTGGACGATCCCGAGCTTCGCATCCGTCTCCTCCGCGCGCAGGAGATCAGCCGCTACATCGAGCACGGCTACCTCGATTGCGGCATCACCGGCTACGACTGGGTGCAGGAAAACGCTTCCGATATCCGCGAAGTCGTCAAACTGCCCTACAGCAAAGCCAGTTCGAACCCCACCCGCTGGGTGCTCGTAGTGCCGGAGAATTCCCCGATCAAAACCACGCGCGACCTCGAGGGCAAACGCGTCGCGACCGAGGCCGTCGGCATCACAAAACAATTTTTTGAAAAGGCCGGAGTCAACGCCGAGGTGGAATTTTCCTGGGGTGCGACCGAGGTTAAGGTTCCCGATCTCGTCGATGCCATCGTGGACATCACGGAGACCGGATCCTCGCTCCGCGCGAACAAGCTCCGCATCGTGGATACGCTCATGGAGTCCTACCCCGCGCTCTACTCGAACCACTCCGCTTGGGGCGATGATTGGAAGCGCGACAAGATCGAGCGCCTCTCGCTTCTCCTCCGCGGAGCCCTCGCCGCCCGCGATCTCGTCGGCCTCAAAATGAATATGCCCGAGTCGAATTTGAAAAAATTGCTTGAGGCCCTGCCCGCTCTCCGAAATCCTACCGTTTCGCCTTTGGCCCAACCCGGATGGGTCGCCATCGAAACGGTGATCGAAGAGAAAATCGT
>JBMTBF010000294.1:0-2085 GCA_049429585.1 Terrimicrobiaceae bacterium
ATGAAAGCACAACTCATCACCATCGGATTTTGCCTTTTGGGCATTAACTCCGCCGCCGTCTACTTTCCGGATAAAAACCTCACGCTGACCGCCCAGACGCTATCAGCCGCCCTCGGGATGGTTTGCGTGTTTCTCTCCACTCGAAAGCATTCGGCTAAACCGATCACTCCCCCAGTCACCCAACCGATCGCTCCCCCACCCGCTCCGCCCCGCCCGGAGGCTGAGATCGCGGCGTTCCTGGCCTTGCTGCAAGAGCACGGCCGCCTCGTGGATTTTGCGAAGGAGGACATCACCTCCGCCACCGACCAACAACTCGGCGCAGCCGCCCGCGTCGTCCACTCCGGTTGCCGCAAGGTTCTCAACGACTACTTTGAGATTTCGCCACTCCGCACCGAGACCGAAGGCAACCCCGTGACCCTCGAATCCGGCTACGACGCCCCCGCCCACCGTCTCCTCGGCTCCGTTCCGGCAAATCCTCCCTACGCGGGAAAACTCGTTCACCCCGGCTGGATCACGAAATCGATCAAGCTCCCGCGCGTCACCGGCACCACCGACAAGCGCCCTTGGCCGGTCCTCGCCCCCGCTGAAATCGAAATCAAATAACGAACGCCAATAGGGCTTCGAAAGGGCAAACCATGAGTGACTTCATCGGCATCGACCTCGGCACGAGCAATTGCGCCATCGCGCGGGTCGGCGACACCGGCCATCCGGAAAACCTCCCCATCACCCAAGCCATCACCGCCAGCAGCGAGGGAGAAAAATCCTTGCTCCCCTCCGCGATCTACCTTCCCGCCGAAGGCGAGTTTCCCGAGTCCTCCCCCCGCCAAATCCTCGGCGTCTTCGCCCGCGAACGCGGTGCACTCCAACCCGACCGCCTCATCGTCTCGGCGAAAAGCTGGCTCTGCCATCCCCACGCCGACCGCCGTGGTCAAATCCTCCCGTGGGGCAGCACCACGATCGACCGCAAACTCTCCCCGCTCGAAGCCTCGCGCGACCTCCTCGCCCATCTCCTCGCGAGCCTCAAAAACTCCCACCCGAATCTCACCCCCACCCACCCCGTCATCACCGTCCCGGCCTCCTTCGACGAAGTCGCCCGCGGACTCACCCTCGAAGCCGCCAAACTAGCCGGAATCCCAGAAGCCACACTCCACGAGGAACCCCAAGCCGCCTTCTACGCCTGGCTCGAAAACCAAGGCACCGACTGGCGCAAACAGGTCCAATCCGGCGACCTCCTGCTCGTCTGCGATGTCGGCGGGGGCACCGCCGACTTCAGCCTCATCGCCGTCACTGGAAAAGACGGCAACCTCGCGCTCGAGCGCGTCGCCGTGGGCGAACACCTCCTCCTCGGCGGCGACAACATGGACCTCGCCCTCGCCCATGATGTCTCGGAAAAACTCGCCGCCACCGGCTCCGTTCTCGACGACTGGCAATTCCTCGCCCTCGTTCAATCCACCCGCGCCGCCAAGGAATCCCTTCTCTCCGACCCCTCGCTGAAGGAAGTCCCGATCGCCATCCCCACCCGCTCCAGCCGGCTCATCGCCTCGACTCTCAGCACCACGCTCACCCGCGAGCAAGTCGATCAAATCGTCCTCGACGGCTTCCTCCCTCTCGTCACCGCCGACGAAATGCCAGCCCTCCGCCGTGCCGGTGGCCTGCGCGAGTCCGGCCTGCCCTACGCCGCCGACGCCGCCATCTCGAAGCACCTCGCCCGTTTCCTCACCCGCGCGAAAACCAACATCACCTCGTCTCCCCAACTTCTCGAATCCGTCGGAGGCTCCGCAAAAATCGACAGCGCCCCGCTCTTGATCCCCGACGCTGTTCTCTTCAACGGCGGCGTGTTCAATGCCAGTCCGCTCCGCGCCCGCGTCCTCGAACAACTCAGCCGCTGGGCGAACCGCCCCATCCGCGAACTCGAAGGCGCCCGCCCAGACCACGCCGTGGCCCTCGGTGCTGCTGTCTACGCCCGACTCCGCGCCACCGGCCAAGGCCTTCGCATCAAATCCGGCACCGCCCGTTCCTACTACATCGGGATGGAATCCACCGGCATGGCCGTGCCCGGACGCCGCCCTGTCACCAAGGCCCTCT
>JBMTBF010000295.1:0-2072 GCA_049429585.1 Terrimicrobiaceae bacterium
CCGCTGGGGTGATCCCGAGACGCAGGTGCTGGTGCGGCGGTTGAGTTCGGACTTGCTGCCGCTGCTTGAGGCCACGGCGGATGGAATTCTCAACGAGGTTCGCCCCGAGTGGGACGAACGCGCCGCCGTGTGCGTGATTCTGGCCTCGGGCGGATATCCGGGGGCTTACGAAAAAGGCAAAGTGATTTCTGGCCTCGAAGCGGCGGGGGAGTTGGGAGATGTCGTGGTTTTCCACGCCGGCACGACAGCGCAGGCCGGCCAAATCCTCACCAATGGCGGGCGTGTGCTGGGCGTCACTGCGCTGGGCGCGAATATCACGGAAGCACGGGCATTGGCCTACGGCGCGGCGGATCGGATTTCTTTCGAGGGAGTTCAACGCCGGAACGACATCGGCGCATGAAGGTTCGTTTAAGATTTAACCACGGAGAGCACGGAGGGTTTTTTGGGAATGGCGATTACCCAGCGTGCTTTTCACTTCATTGCTCTCCTCGCATGATTGGTTGGTTCATTGGCCTTTTTTTGGCGGCGGTTTCGCTTTGCCAAGCCGGG
This sequence comes from Terrimicrobiaceae bacterium, assembly GCA_049429585.1. Lineage (GTDB taxonomy): Bacteria > Verrucomicrobiota > Verrucomicrobiia > Chthoniobacterales > Terrimicrobiaceae > UBA967. The sequence goes on from JBMTBF010000295.1 coordinate 550, forward strand.
GAGGCGCGGAGTTCGGTGGATTCGCTGGACGATGCGCAGGTGCAGAAGGCGCTCGAAGCGGTGCGAGGGAATTTTTTATCGGCCGAGCAAATCGACAAGGTGTCGCAGCGCGCGCTTTTGTTGGGGTTGATCGAGACCTTCGGGCCGGGGGTATCGCTCGTGGAAGCTGAGAAGGAACCGCCGGCGCCGAGGAAAAGTTTTCCATTTCTCGCTGAAATCCTCGACGGCCGTGCGGGCTACATTCGCCCTGGCTCGCTGGATTCCGCTGTGCTCTCGCAGATGGATTCGGCGTTGGGGAATTTTCGGGAGAAATCCATCGGCGCAGTGATTCTGGATTTGCGCGGGATGCCGGTGGAGTCGGCCTTCGAGGGATGCGCGGAGTTTGCGAAGCGTTTTTGTCCGAAGGGAGCGGTGCTATTTACGATTCAAAAACCGAACGCCAAACAGGAGCGGATCGTGACGAACGACCGCGTGCCGGGGTTCGAGGGGGTTCTTGTGGTGTTGGTGGATGCCGATACCGAGGGCGCCGGCGAGGCGCTGGCGGCGACGCTGCGCGAGAATGCCAAGGCGATGGTGGTCGGTGACCAGACGGCGGGGGGCGCGGCGGAGTTTGCAGAATTGCCGATCGGCGGAGGTCGCTCGGTGCGCGTGGCGGTTTCACAGGTGTTGATGCCAAAAAGCGGCGCGCTTTTTCCCGAGGGCGTGAAGCCTGATATCGCCGTGAGGCTGGCTCGCGAAAGCCGCGATGTGATTTTTGAAAAATCCAGCGCGGAGGGCGTGGGGCGGTTTGCGTTCGATGTCGAGCCGCCGCGCATGAACGAGGCGGCGTTGGTGGCGAAGACGAATCCTGAAATCGCGGAGGATCGTTCTTCGAAGTCGGAGCCGTCGCTGCGCGATACCGTGCTTCAACGCGCGCTGGATCTCGTAACGGCGATTGGTTTTTTCAAGAAGTAGGCGTCAGCGTTTCTTGCCGCGCGCTTCGTGCGTGGCTTCCACGGTGAGGGATAGGCCGCCGCGTGAGGCGAAGGCTCCTCGGACGGTCATGCGTTTCGGCGAGCAGGTGGCGACGAGGTCTTCAAGGATGCGGTTGACGATTTGCTCGTTGAAGGCCGGAGTGTTTCGAAACGAGGCGAGGTAGTATTTGAGCGACTTCGTCTCGATGCAGCGCGCGGCGGGGACATACTCGATCGAGATTTCCGCATAGTCTGGCTGGCCGGTTACTGGGCACAAGGAGGAGAAATCCTCGGTTTCGAGAAAGATCGTGTAGTCGCGGCCCGGGTGGCTGTTTGGAAACGAATCGAGGATGTCGTGCGAGGGCTCGGTCGGCAACGCGGAGGCTCTTCCCAAGAGGCGTAGAGGGGCTTTGGCGGGTGTTTTTTTCGTGCTCACGAGCGGGAGACTCGCACGAATTCCACCGCACATCCAGCACGAGGGAAAAGAGAGAATTTTTCAGGCCCTCAAAAAAAATTTCTAAAGGTCTTCGCGGAGTCTGCCGATGAATACAACCAAGGAGAAGAATCTCC
>JBMTBF010000296.1:0-2069 GCA_049429585.1 Terrimicrobiaceae bacterium
GGGCGGCCAGACGCGCGACCTCCCTCCCGCTTTCATCGCGATGCTGCGCGATTTTCTTGAGACCTTCCCTAAGGCCTTCGCCGATGTCGACAAACTCATCACCCGCAACCGGATTTTTGTCGACCGATGCAAGGATGTCGGAGTCATTTCGCGCGAGGACGCGATCGCCTATGGCCTCTCGGGACCCAACCTCCGTAGCAGCGGGGTGGACCACGACCTTCGCAAGAAACACCCCTATCTCGACTACCAGAACTACGATTTTGAGGTGCCCGTCGGCACCGTGGGCGACAGCTACGACCGCTATCTCGTCCGCCTCGAGGAAATCCGCCAGAGCGTTTCGATCCTCCAGCAGGTCCTCGACAAATTACCCCCCGGCCCGATCAACTGGCACGACCCCAAGAGCACCCTCCCTGACAAAGTGTCGGTCCTCACGAAGATGGAGGAGCTCATCCACCACTTCATCGTCGCCACCGAAGGCGTCCACGCCCCCGCCGGGGAGGTCTATTTCGGTGCGGAAAACCCGAAGGGTGAACTCGGATTTTATATTTACAGCAAGGGCGGAGGTGTCCCCTACCGCTTGAAAATCCGCTCTCCCTCGTTCTGCAACATCAGCATTCTCTCCAAGATGCTTCCCGGATCCATGGTGTCCGATGTCGTAACGATTCTCGGCTCGCTCGATCCTGTCTTCGGCGAAGTGGACCGCTGATGGAGTCCCGAAATGCCCGCATCCGGCAGCAACCATGGTCTGCTGTGTTCGGAACCGCAAAACCCATTCACTTATTGAAATGACCCTGGCCAACCTTTTATCCGAGTCGCAAATCATTCCCGAGATGGCCGCCAAAGAACGCTGGCAAGCCATTCAGGAACTGGTCGATTGCCTCGTGGCCTCAGGAAAAATCGATCGCGCCGATGAGGGTGCCATCCTTGAGTCCATCCGGCAGCGCGAGGAAACCATGAGCACCGGAATCGGCTTCGGCATTGCCATTCCCCATGCCTCCTCGTCCAAGGTTGACGAGGTCGTGGCCGCCTTCGGACGTTCCTCCGCTGGCATCCCCTTCGAAGCCCTCGATGGCGAACCCGTCTTTTTCATCGTGCTCTTCGTGGTGCCGAAAGATCAATTCCAGACCCACCTCCGCACCCTGGCCGCCATTGCAAAGTTTTTGAACGACAAAACTGTCCGCGAGGAACTCTCCAAGGCCGAAAATGTCTCGACCATCCTGCAGGTCTTCGAAAACCGATCCGGCCGCCCCTGAAAATCGTTGCGTGGGCGTCTCCGCGGTATTGACCACAGAGCACACAGAGAGCACGGAGAGGGAAATTATCAGAAGACCATCGCTCAACCCCACCAGTCCCCTACCCCTCACTGGCCACTTAAAACTTTATTCTTAAAACTTAAAACTTCCCATGCCCACCCCGCGCGAACTCCTTTCTGCCCGGCTCCGCGACGCGCTTGCCGCTTGTGAACTCGACCCCGCCCGTGGCGAGGTTTCGCAAGCCGCCGATACCCGCTTTGGCGACTATCAGGCGAATGCCGCGATGGTTCTAGCCAAAGAGAAAAAAACCAACCCGCGCCAACTCGCCACCGACATCCTCACCAAACTTGATGTCTCAGGCCTCGCCACCGCCCCAGAGATTGCCGGTGCCGGATTCATCAATTTCCGTCTCGAGGATTCCTTCATCGCCCAAGCCATTTCCTCCCTCGCCACCGACCCCCGGCTCGGCGTCGCCCCCGCAGCCCGTCCAAAAAAAATCCTCGTCGATTTCAGTTCGCCCAATGTCGCAAAGCCGATGCATGTCGGCCACATCCGCAGCACGATTCTCGGGGACTGCCTCGTTCGAGTCGCCCGTTTCCTCGGTCACGAAGTCACTGCCGACAACCACATCGGCGACTGGGGCACGCAATTTGGCAAGGTTATTTACGGCTGGAAGCATTACCTCGACCGCGACGCGCTCGACCGCGACGCCATCGCCGAACTCGTCCGCCTCTACCGAGAAGTCACACGCCTTGAAGAATCCGACGAGAACATCAAACGCACCGCCCGCGAGGAATTGGTCAAACTCCAAGCCGG
>JBMTBF010000297.1:0-2068 GCA_049429585.1 Terrimicrobiaceae bacterium
GGTAGCCGCGCACCTCGGCGTTGTCGGCATCGAGCACGCGAATGCTCGAGGCGGTATCGAGTCGGTCGATCGCCCAACGCGCATAGACATTCACCGCGCCGGGATCCATGCCCATGCACAGGATGCCCGCGATGCCTCGGTCTAGGTAGGGCTGGTTGAATTTCTCGATCTCCGCTTCGAACGAATTCTTGCCGGGTTTTTTCACGCCCGGCGCGGAGTAGATGTCCGCCGCCATATCGATGTAGTGGGAGCCGGCGCGCAGGCAGGCTTCCATCACCGAGTGGTTCGTGAGGCATACGCAGGCGTTGCAGGTCACATCGATGCGATGCTCCTTCATCAGCGCGGCCAATTCGTCGGTCTGCATGGCATTCGCCTGCACGACAACGAAGCGGCTTTTCGGCGTCTTCGCCGCGAGTTGGTTGGCGAAAACCGGATCCATGTCCGCCAGCACGATTCGGTCGAAACAATCGTATTCGTGGAGCTTTTGGCCGATGACCGAACCCACGCCGCCAATGCCGATAACCATTGCGTTTGCCATAAAAAATCGCGGACTCCCGCTGGCAAAATCCTAGTCCAGCCCCGGCAGGCTGGCAAGCGGGGCGCCTATTTGTTCCTGATTTTGTTCAGCTTCGGATCGATTACCGCCCGCACATAAGGGTGCCCCGGATTCCGCTCGGCGAAGTCCTGGTGGTATTTTTCGGCGGGGAAAAACTCCGCGCCCTCGATGATCTCCGTCACGATCCCGCCGCGAAACTTCGGCTGCGCCGCCGCTTTCGCTTTCTCCGCCGCCTCGCGCTGGGCTGCATTTTCCGCGACGATGATCGAGCGGTATTGCGTGCCTTCGTCGGCCCCTTGGCGGTTCAGCGTGGTGGGATCGTGTGCGTCCCAAAAAAGCTCGAGGATTTGGTCATACGAAATCACGGAGGGGTCGAACGAGATTTTCACCACCTCGGCGTGCCCGCTTTCCCCGGAGCAAACCTCCTCGTAGGTCGGGTTGGGATTTTTTCCCGCCGCGTAGCCGCTTACCACGGATTGGATGCCCGGCAGCCCCTGATAAACCGCCTCCACACACCAGAAGCACCCCCCGCCCAAGACCGCGTGTTCCTCTTTCATGGGTTCAGCAAAACACAAGGCCAGTGGCATGACCAGCGTGGCGAAGAGTGCAGACAGGAGCGACTTCATGGATTCCCTTTAAACCCGCAACCTGCTGCGCACAACCGTTGAAAACATTCGACGCCGAAGCGCTCCGGCGTGATTTTATTCCCCATGGAAAACTCCCGACTCGCCGAGGCCGCCGCGCTCGCCCGCGCCAATGCCCACGCGCCTTACTCGAACTTCGCCGTCGGCGCGGCGCTCGAGTGCGAGGACGGCACAGTTTTCACCGGCTGCAATGTCGAAAACCTCAGCTTCGGGCTGACCATGTGCGCCGAGCGGGTGGCCATTGGAGCCGCTGTGGCGGCGGGCCAGCGGGCATTTCGCCGTATCGCCGTGGTCGCGGCCACCGATGTTCCGATCAGCCCCTGTGGCGCGTGCCGCCAGGTCATGGCGGAATTCCATCCCACACTAAAAATCCTCTCCGCCACGCTCGATGGCAAAACCGAGGAATTCACGCTCGACCAACTTCTCCCGCGCGCCTCGACGGGCATCCTGAACCGGCCTTGAAAAACAAACCCTGTTGCTGCGGTCATGGAGCGGAAAATCCCCCGCCAGCCAGCACCGCAAAATACTTCTGCCCCATGTGCCCAGGAGTCGAAAGCGATTCGCCCGGAACTTGCCCGAAGTGCGGCATGGCGTTGGAGCGAAATCCTCTCTTTGCTGCAGACGAAGCCGACCCGCTCCTGCACGATTTCTCGCGCCGCCTGGCGGTCGGCGTGGTTTTCACGCTTCCGATTTTTGTTTTGGCGATGGCCCACATGCTGCCGGGTTCGGAGCATGCCGCGTGGCTGAGTGGTGACATCGCGCGATTCGCCCAATTTCTCCTCAGCCTGCCAGTCGTGCTTTGGTGCGGCTGGCCGCTTTGGAAAGCCGGCCAGCAATCGATCTGCAACGCCTCGCCGAACATGTTCAC
>JBMTBF010000298.1:0-2067 GCA_049429585.1 Terrimicrobiaceae bacterium
CTTGGAGCGGGGTGTTGGTGAGGGCGCGCTTGGTGATGCAGGCTTCGCGGCTCGGTGCGTCGAACAACTCCATCTGGGCGGGCGGAACGGATTGCTTCCAGAAGGTGTAGAGACCGCGGCGGAAGAGTTTGTCCCCAGCGTCACGGGTATAAAACCCAAAATTAGCAATGGGAGCCAAGGATTTCTCCTTCCAGATTTCGGGCTGGTAGGTCTTCACGCTCGGGCCACCGATTTTCTCATTCAGAAGACCGGATGCGACGAGGGCGTTGTCGCGGATGAGTTCGGCGGGCAACCGGAAACGCGGTGCGCGGGCGAGGAGCTTGTTCTCGGGATCGATCTCTTGGAGATCCTCGCGGTGCTTCGAAGACTGCCGGTAGGTGGCGCTCATGACCATATTTTTCATGGCGCGCTTCATGTCCCACTTGTTCTCGCGGAAATCCACGGCGAGATAGTCCAGCAACTCGGGGTGCGTGGGCACGGAGCTCTGCAGGCCGAAATCCTCGGAGGTTTTCACGATGCCGTTGCGGAAGAGTTGTTGCCAGAGACGGTTCACCTGCACCCGCGCCGTCAGCGGGTTTTCCGGTGCCAACGACCACTGCGCGAGACCCAGGCGGTTTTTTGGCGCATCCTTCGGCATCGGCGGGAAGGCCGCCGGCGTGGTGCGTTCGCGGGGACGGTTTTTCAGCGGCTTGTCGTAAACCCCACGGTCAAGGACATAGGTTTGCACGGGCTTTGCCCGCTCTTCCATGACCATGACGCGGGTGGTGCATTGGTCGTAATGGTTTTTGAGATAATGCGCGCGGGCGAGATCGAGACCGGTCACCGAGGTTTTCCCGGCGGCGTGGGCCTTTGCGGCGAGCCATGTGTCGTTCATCCAATACTGGCGGTCCTTGTTTTTAAATAAGGAGAGCCAGTCATCCAGACCGTGCTGATTGTTGGCTGTTGCGACGCGGAAGTAGTTCGAGAAGTTGTTTTCATACGGTGCTTCGGATCCGTTGAACTTGAGGGTGACGATGAGCTTGGCGCCCTTCGTCGGGGTCACTGGGGCGGCGAACTGGAGGAATACAGAGCTGTCGATGCCGGGGATGCCGAGTTTCCAGCCATTGGCGGGGTCGGCAGCCTGTGCAGCGGCGAGTTCGGGGCTGAGGCCTTGGAAGGTGGAACGGACCATGGCTACAGGCAGGGGCTCGCGTTTCCCGCCCCGCTCGATTTCGAGTTGGATCTCCGGCAACGCAGGGCGGATGGTCGTCAAATCCATGCCGAGCACCGGATCGACGCTGTCGAATTGCCGGTTCCAAAGGTAGTAAAACGGATTTAAAGAGTCCAACCGCACGGTGTTGATCGGGGGTTCCGGCAGGTCGAGTTCGATCGAGATCACCTCGCCCGGGGCGATTGGGAAATTCGGATGCGCTGATGAATTTTCGACGAAAACCCGGCCACGGTGTTCTGGCATGTCGAAGTTTATGGTGGCCAATCCACCCGCTGGGTGGCCTTCGTTGGTGGCGACATAATTTCTCAACAAGGGCAAGGCTTTGTCCGTGGATCGCGCGGCAGCGACAGGTTTGAGGATGGCCCAATCGATGCCCTTGCTTTCATCGGGCACTTTGATGGCCTCGGGACTCTTATCTTCGCGAGTGGGCTGGAGGGCTGCCAAGGTCTTGTTGACCGATTCCATCACCTGCTTTTGGCGCTCGGTGGGAATTAAAACAAACGGCGGGAAGGCGCGGGCGCGGCTGCCGTCATGGTTTTCCAAGCCTTTTTCGTTGATGCTGTTGAAATAGGCCATGAGGCTGAAGAAATCGTCCTGGGTGATTGGATCGAATTTGTGGTCGTGGCATCGGGCGCAGCCCACGGTCATTCCCATTACGGCGGTGCCGTAGGTGCTCACACGGTCCACCGCGTATTCGATCAGCCACTCCTCGTTAATCGACCCGCCCTCATTGTTGATCCCGTGATTGCGGTTGAACGAGGTGGCGACTTTCTGATCCAGCGTGGCATTTGGAAGGAGATCTCCGGCCAGTTGCTCGGTGAGGAACTGGTCGTAGGGCATGTTTTTGTTGAACGCGT
>JBMTBF010000299.1:0-2066 GCA_049429585.1 Terrimicrobiaceae bacterium
GAAACGCTCTCGATCACATCGGGGTAGAGCGTGCCTTGGGCGAGGAAGCGGTAGTTGCCGGGATCGGATTTTTTCAAATCGCGAGCGGCTTTTTCGAAGACCTTGATGAACTCGTTCCCGATGATCTTGCGCTTGCGCTCGGGGTCGGTGACGCCCTTGAGTTTTTTGAGGAACTGGTCGGCGGCGTGGACCGTTTTCATCCGGATGCGGAACTCGCGGGAGAAGAGCTTTTCGACCGCTGCGGCCTCGTTCGCGCGGAGGAGGCCGTTGTCCACAAAGATGCAGGTGAGGCGGTCGCCGATGGCCTTGTGGAGCAGGACGGCCGCGACGGAGGAGTCGACGCCGCCGCTGAGGCCGAGGATCACGCGGCCCTCTCCGACTTGCTCGCGGATTTCGCGGCAGGTGCGGTCGATGAAGGATTCCATCGTCCAGTTCGATTTGCAGCCGCAGATGCGGTGAACAAAATTCGCGAGGATTTCCTTGCCGCGCGGCGTGTGGACGACCTCGGGGTGGAATTGGAGGCCGTAGATGTGGCGCTTGGTGTCGCCGATGACGGCGTGGGGGGAGTTTTCGGTTTTGCCGAGCGGGCGGAAGCCGGCGGGGAGCTTGGTGATCTTGTCGCCGTGGCTGTTCCAGACTTCCAGCTTGGCGGGGAGCTTGTGGAAGAGGGCGCACTTCGGATCGCCTTGGAGCTGGCCGGGGCCGTATTCGCGCGCGGCGGAGCGTTCCACCTTGCCGCCGAGGCCGTGGGCGATGAGTTGCATGCCATAGCAAATGCCGAGAACTGGGATGCCGAGGTCGTAGATTTTTTTGTCCACCTGCGGAGCCTTTGCCGCATAAACGCTGGCTGGGCCGCCTGAGAGAATGATTCCAGAAGGGCGGAGTTTTTTGATCTCCGAGGCTTTGGTGTGAAAGGGGAGGATTTCCGAGTAGACACGGCATTCGCGAACGCGGCGGGCGATGACCTGGGTGTATTGGGAACCGAAATCGAGAATGAGGATTTTCTCCCCGGCGGGCTGGTTTGGCATCAGGCGGGAATTAGTTGAAGTCGGGACCGAAGCTGTCCTTCAGCGGGTCATTGGGGACGATCTGGCCACGGCCCTGGATGCCTTCCTCAAAACGGTTGCCGACATCCTCGACCGATTGCTCGGAAATCGCGCATCCGGGAAGCAGCGCAAGGAAACCGGTCACACAAAAAAAGATCACGCCTTTCATGGCCGCGGAGAATAATGATTCGACTTGTCATGGCAAACATCATTCCGCCCGACATCCTGCTGGATTTTTATCGGCGCGGATTTTTCCCGATGGCGCACGAAGGGGAGCTTCGGCTCTTCTCTCCCGACCCGCGCGGAGTGATTCCGCTCGAGGGCTTTCACATTCCCCATGGCTCCCGGAAAACCCTGCGCGATCCGGCGTGGAAGGTGACCGTGAACGAGGCGTTCGAGGAAGTCGTGCTCGGATGCGCCGGGCGCGACGAGACCTGGATCAACGAGACGATTTTCCACTCCTACGCCGAGCTGCACCGGATGGGACACGGGCATTCGGTCGAGGTCTGGCGGGATGGCGAGCTCGCCGGCGGGCTTTATGGCGTGGCGATCGGGGCGGCGTTTTTCGGCGAATCGATGTTCAGCCGCGCGCCGGGGGCGTCAAAAGTGGCGCTGGCCTGGCTGGTTGAGCGTTTGCGCGCACGGGGATTCGAGCTTTTGGACACGCAATGGATCACGCCGCACCTGCAAAAATTCGGCGCCTGCGAGATGCCACGCGGGGAGTATTTGGAAAAACTCGCGCGGGCGGTGGAGGTCGAAAGGGGCTTTGCGGATTGATCAGGCCATGCGGCCGAGGATTCCGGTGAGGTAGGGGAGGAGTTGTTTTTTCCGGGAGACGATCCCATCGAGACGCCACGCGTGGAGGCCGTCCTCGGGGAAATCGATGAGGCGCGTGAAACTCTCCGCTCCGCGGACGATGAGGATGGAGTTCTGGGTGTTCACATCGGTGATGAGCAGCGTCGAAAAGAGATAGCTGTGCGATGCGCGGTATTTTTCGAGTTCCTCGATGAGTTTGTCGCG
>JBMTBF010000300.1:0-2062 GCA_049429585.1 Terrimicrobiaceae bacterium
CCTTGCATTTGTCCTGTCTTTGGAAGGGCAGAAACTCTGGAACTTCAAGGTCGGCGCGCCTGGCGGACCCGAGAAATACGCCCTCCGCCGATTGCCGATCCGCAAGGAGCTCTACGCGCCGGAATTCGCCGCTTTCCGTTCCGATCCCGAGGTGCAGCCTTACGAGGAGGCGAAGCTTTTCAGTTACCACCCGAAGTGGACTTCGCCGCTGTTTCGCGTGATGTCCTTCATCATTCGCGTGGCCTGCCTCGACCTCCACAAGGAGCAAACCGAGGCATGGCAGGCGCTCGTTGCGGCAAGGTTTCCCCGCGAGGCCTACCGGGCCTTCACGAACCTCGAGGCTGTGAATTACGAAACGGCGCGCGCCACTTTGAAAAAGGCATTGGACTCCAAAAACCGCATCGAGGAGGTGCGCCTCGCCAAGGAGCTCTCGGACAAGTTCCGCGCCCAATACAAGGAAGCCACCCGACTCGCCAAGGAGGGGAGATAATGTCGAACCATCTCGCAAGAATCTTTTTCACCCTGACGGCTTGATTTTTTGCCCTGTTCTTCCTGTGGCCGATCGCTGAGACCGTGCGGGGAGCCTTTGTTGTAGCCGATGGGAGGTTCACGATCGACTACATCGCCGAGGTTTTCCGCAATCCGCTGTATCTGGAGGGGCTCTGGAATTCGTTTCGCATCGGGGTCTTCAGCACCCTGCTCGCCTGCCTGCTCGCCATGCCGCTCGCATGGATGAGCGACCGTTTTGTTTTTCCCGGCAAGCCGCTGCTGGGCGCTCTGGTCTTGGTTCCAATGATCATGCCGCCGTTTGTCGGAGCGATCGGGGTGAAGCAAATCCTCGGCCAGCAAGGGGCGCTCAATGCCTTGCTGGTTGACTTGGGGATTCTGAATCCGAACGCGCCCGTTGATTGGCTGGGCGAGGGGAGGATTTGGGGCGTGGTGGCGCTCATCGCGCTGAATCTCTACCCGATCATCTACCTCAATGTCCTCGCCGCGTTGGCAAATGTGGACCCCGCGATGGAGGAGGCCGCCGAAAATCTCGGATGCACGGGCTTCCGGAAATTTCGCAAAATCACCCTCCCGCTCATCATGCCGGGGGTTTTCGCGGGGGGGACGATTGTTTTCATCTGGTCGTTCACCGAACTCGGTGTGCCGTTGATGTTTGATTTCACCCGCGTGGCCTCGGTCCAAATTTTCCATGGAATCAAAGACATCGGCGGCAATCCCTTCCCCTTCGCGTTGGTGGTGGTGATGCTGGCCGCGTCCGTTCTGCTCTACGCCGCCAGCAAGCTCACGCTCGGGCGGTCGTCCCACGCCATGATGGCGAAGGCGACCAGCCAAGGCGGACCTCGCGATCCCGGCTTGGCGACGCGCTGGTTTTGCTCGCTGGCTTTCAGCGGGGTGACCCTCCTCGCGGTGCTCCCCCATCTGGGCGTGGTGCTCGTGGCATTTTCCAGCGATTGGTATCAAACCATCCTGCCGAGCGGTTGGACGCTCTCCCACTTCGAGGCGGCGCTCGGCCACAACCTCACGCTCCCTTCGATTCAGAACAGTCTCAAATATGCCGCCCTCGCGACCTTGCTCGATGTCGTTCTCGGAGTGGCGATCGCCTATGTGGTGGTCCGAACGCGACTTGCGGGCCGCCAAATCCTCGACGCGCTCGCGATGATGCCGCTCGCCGTGCCGGGGTTGGTGCTGGCTTTCGGTTATCTGGCAATGACACAGGAGGGGAAGGTTTTTGAATTCCTCAATCCGGCCATCGATCCCTTGATCATTCTGGTGATCGCCTATTCCGTGCGGCGCCTGCCGTATGTCGTCCGCTCGGCTGCGGCGGGTTTCCAGCAAACCAGCGTTACGCTCGAGGAGGCTGCCCAAAACCTCGGTTGCCCGCCGCTGCGGACGCTCCGCAAGATCACCATTCCTCTCATCGCTGCGAACCTCCTCGCTGGTGGCTTGCTGGCGTTTTCCTTCGCCATGCTGGAGGTGAGCGACTCACTGATCCTTGCTCAAAAACAGCAGGACTTCCCGATCACAAAGGCCATTTACGAACTCTACCAACTCC
>JBMTBF010000301.1:0-2053 GCA_049429585.1 Terrimicrobiaceae bacterium
TCCTTGTAGGCCAAGACGATAGACTGGACCAATGGGTGCCTGACGACATCCTTTTCCGAGAAGAAATGCATGCCGATTCCCTGCACATCGCGCAGGGCGGAGACGGCCTCGACCAGTCCACTGAGCTTGTTGCGTGGGAGGTCGATCTGGGTGACATCGCCGGTGACGACGCATTTCGAGCCGATGCCGAGGCGGGTGAGGAACATGAGCATTTGCTCGGCGGTGGTGTTCTGCGCCTCGTCCAAAATCACAAACGAATTTCCGAGCGTGCGGCCGCGCATGTAGGCGAGGGGAGCGATCTCGATGACATTGCGGTCCATGAGTTTTTGGAGTTCCTCGGCCTCGAGTAGATCGTGGAGGGCGTCATAGAGCGGGCGCAGGTAGGGAAGGATTTTTTCCTCCAGCGCGCCGGGCAGGAAACCCAAAGCCTCGCCGGCTTCAACGGCGGGGCGAGTCAGAACGATGCGTTTGATTTTTTCCTGCTTGAGCGCGGAAACAGCGCAGGCGACAGCGAGGTAGGTTTTACCGGTTCCGGCCGGGCCGACTCCGAAGGTGATGTCGTGGCTTTGGATCGATTGGAGGTAGGATTTCTGCCCGGCGGTGCGGGGAACGACTGGCGGCTTGCGCGGCGAGCAGTGGATTTTTGTCTCAATCAGGCTCGAGAGCGGTTCGGCGGAGGCGTTGGGAGAAACGGAGTCCAGAGCTTGAAGAAATTCCTGCCTTTGGATGGAAACACCCTGACGCGCGGCATTTTGGAGTTGGTCGAAGACATTGCGTGCGCGGTCGATCGCGGGTTTTTCGCCTTCAAAGCGAATCCAGCCATCGCGGGCGGTGGCGCGAACCCCGAGCCGGGCTTCGAGATCCTTGAGGAGTTTGGGATCGCCGCCGTAGAGCGATTGCGCGATCCGGGCGTTTTCGAATTCGAGGGTGAGGGTTTCCATCAAAATCTCGGCGAACTACTTGTAAGCATAAACCAAGGCCCATCCGGTGCGCTCCACGGGGGATTTATGCACGGTGACGATGGCGTAGTAGGTGCCGGTTTTTTTGGGGGCGACCTTGGCGGTGACGAGGTGTCCGGGGCGGGAGGTATCCTCACTCACGAGTTGGCCGTCGGAATCGTAAATTGCCAAGGAGAGAACGGCTTTTTTCACATCCGTTCCGAGGCAAAAGATGTAGTTGTTGCCTTTGAAGAGCTGGGCTTGGATCGCCTGCTTGTCCTTTACACCGAGGTCGCCTCCCCAGGCATCCTCGCGGACATTGAAACCCTGCTTCACAAAGGGGGTGGCAGCCTGGTAGGCAAACGACAGCGCGTCGTCCACATAGGCAAAAACCGGCATGAGGGCGAGGAGGGGGAGTAAAAGGAGCAGGGATTTTCTCACACGAGTCAGGCTCCCTTGCCGGTGATCGAAATGACGGTGTCTCGTGTCATTTCATTAATTTTCTTAACATTATCGATCGAGATATCGTCGCCATTCTTTGCACCGATGAGCGGGCGGATTTCCTCGAGCATTTTGCGGACGCGAACCACGAAGCGGTCGTTCGAGAGGCGCTTGCTGGAGAGCGAGCCGAGTTGTTTGGAAAAATAATCCAGCAGCGCGGGTTGATGGAGGAGTTCCGCGCTGTCGGGCGTGTAGGTCTTGCGAACGATCGAGGTCAAAACCTCGGTGCCGCGAATCCAGCCGCCCATACTGACAAGTTGGGCGAGTTCGTTGTCGCCGAGTTCCTCCATGGCGCCTTTCACATCCTGCAGGGCGCCGTCGAATTCCTTGCGCACCGCCTGCCAATCCTTCACATCGGCTTTGTCGGTGATGCTTTTGGCGCGCTCGAGCACGGCTTTTTCGACATTGATCGCCTTCGAGAGCGACAGAACGCGGCGGCCGATTTCCTTCACGCGCTCGGGGTCCTCGGCCTCCACAGCCACGAAACCCTCCGCGATCACGGTGCCGAGAAGCAGGGCGACTTGGGCACGGTTACCGGTTTGTTTTCCCAAATTCTCGCGCTGCTCGCCGCGCCAGTTCGGGTTGCCGAGTTTGTCGAGCACGCCGAAAACCTC
>JBMTBF010000302.1:0-2044 GCA_049429585.1 Terrimicrobiaceae bacterium
CGCCAAGAAAGCGGTGAAGAAAAAGAAATAATACCCCCTGTCCCTGACAGGTTTTTAAACAAGTTGGGAGAAGTCTTCGGGCTTCTCCCAATTTGTTTTTCAGGTCTTTTCGCCTGCACCTCGGTCCAAGCCCCTGAGCCTTTGCGTCGAGCAAGGAACAACTCGGCATATCGGGAGAGTCGTAGGAAACGGCGCGTCTTTTAGTTTGGAAACCCGCCTTCAGGCGAATTTCAAGTTTGGAAGGTGGATTGGAAATTGACCATGCGGGCTTGTTTGAGCAGAAAGGCGCCTTCACATGAACGCTTCCTTTTCCTTGGGCCGAATTCGCCAACAGCTGCCCGCTGCCATTTTGTTTCTCACCTCCGTCGGAGCCATGGCTTCGGATAGCGCGGCACCGGCGATCGACTCGGGTGACAACGCCTGGATGCTGGTCAGCACAGCTCTTGTGCTGATGATGACCGCGCCGGGATTGATTCTTTTTTACGGGGGTCTGGTTCGCCGAAAAAATGTCCTGGCGACGATGATGCACAGCCTGATCCTCATGGCGGTGGCCTCGTTTTTGTGGATGGTCGTGGGCTACAGTATCGCGTTTGCGGACGGCAACGCGTTCTTTGGAAACCCGCTCCAGTATTTCTTTCTCGGCGGGGTGGGCGTGGAGCCGAATCCGACCTACGCGGGAACCATTCCGCAACAAACCTTCATGTTGTTCCAGATGATGTTCGCCATCATCACGCCGGCCCTGATCAGCGGCGCAGTCGCGGAGCGGATTCGTTTCGGTGCGTACCTGCTTTTCATGTCGCTCTGGATTCTGGTGGTCTATTGCCCGCTGGCGCACATGGTTTGGGGGAATGGCGGTCTCTTCAACTGGGCGCTGGGCGGGAGGATTCCAGTGATGGACTTTGCCGGCGGCATCGTGGTGCACATTTCCTCTGGCATCGCGGCCCTGGTGGCGGCGGTTTATCTCGGGAAGCGGAGCGGATATCCCTCCGAGCCGATGATTCCTCACAATGTCGTGCTGTCCCTCATCGGCACAGGGCTGTTGTGGGTGGGATGGTTCGGATTCAATGCGGGAAGCGCGCTGGGCGCGGGGGGCTTGGCGACAGCGGCCTTCTCGGCAACCCACTTTTCGGCCGTGGGGGCCACGCTGGCTTGGGTGGGGGTGGAATGGTTTCTCACGGGACGCCCGAGCGTGCTCGGCGCGGCCTCCGGCATGGTAGCGGGGTTGGCTACGATCACCCCGGCCTCGGGATTTGTTGGAATTCCGGCTGCGTTTTGCATCGGGCTGGCAGGCGGCACGGCGTGCTACTTTGCGGTTTCCAAACTCAAGCGAGCCCTCAAATACGACGACTCGCTGGATGTGTTCGGCGTCCACTGCATGGGGAGCACGGTGGGAATTCTTTTGCTCGGCTTTCTGGCGGATCCCGCCGTGAATCCCGCGATCGCCACGACATTCACCCGCGACGGCGCGGTCGTTTCATTGGCCGGGAGCCCTGGACAGTTTTTGAATCAGTTGATCGGCGTGGGCTTCACCATGGTTTTTTCGGGACTGGCCACCTTTTTGATCTTGTGGGTGGTCAGTTTGATCACGCCGCTTCGGGTCTCGCGCGAGGAGGAGGACTCCGGCCTCGATGTCGCCGAGCACGGAGAGAGCGCCTACAACGATTAAGGGCCACCTCCGCTTTTCAACGGAGAATTTCGCGGGCGGTTTCCAGTCCGGATTGTATCGCGGACTGGATGCTGGCACCATTTTTCCAATCACCGCAGGCGAGGACATTCGGCGGTAATGCAGGAGGGTGCTTGGAGGCAAAACCTGGCGGCTGGGCGGGCACGGCGTAAGGGACCATGATGGTCTCGAGATGGAGGAGGGTTTCTCGCGCCTTGGGGAAAATCGCGGCGATCTCAGAGGCCGCACGGCCGGCGAGTTCGGAGGGCGCGAGACCCTTGAAATTCAGAACGGAGGCCGAGACGAGATGCCAACCGGAGGGGGCGAATTCGGGGGCGATGTTCGTAATCTGGACGAAGTGGCGGACGAGGCGTTCGGGAC
>JBMTBF010000303.1:0-2038 GCA_049429585.1 Terrimicrobiaceae bacterium
AACTCCGTGTGGACGGCGTTCCCGTGAAAGCCACCGCGGCGACCTTCCTCTCACCGAAAGGCGCCGGACAGAGTTTCGCCATCTCTCAAGATGGAACCGCCCTCGAACTCACCCTCCCGCCGAAACCGATCGATGAAAACAACTCCGTCATCAAGGTCGCTCTTGCATCGCCATTTCCGCTTGGTTAGTTCTCTTTCAATCCCGCGTCACAAACCGCTCCCAATCCTCACAATAAAACAACAACCATAACTAATATGATCATAAGAAATGCTTTGCTTTCTCTTCTCGTCGTTTCGACCCTGTCTGCCGCAGTCAGTTTTGCGGCGGACGGGCCTCAGCCAACGCCCCCGCCCGCGAGGGAACCGCTGAACCTTTTTCCGGAACCTCCGCGCCCCGAGGGTCAGAGCGATGTCATTGAACTGGCCTGTGATCCGATTGAAACGGTCCGCATCGCGTTTATCGGACTCGGACATCGGGGATCCTCGGCTCTGCAGCGATATACGCACATCGAAAATGTTAAGATTTCGGCCCTATGTGATGTTAATGCCAATTCTGTTCAGAGGCTTCAGCAGAAATTGGTCGAAACGGGGTTCCCGAAGCCGGATATCTATACCGGAGAAGAGGATTGGAAAAAAATATGCGAGCGAGATGATATCGATCTGGTCTACATAGCGACGCATTGGGATTTACACACTCCCATCGCCGTTTATGCGATGGAACACGGCAAACATGTTGCCATTGAAGTGCCTGCCGCGCTTACCATCGATGAATGCTGGCAGTTGGTAAATACCGCTGAGAAAACCCGCAGACACTGCATGCAACTCGAAAACTGCAATTATGACTTTTTTGAGTTGGCGACTCTGAATATGGCGCAGAAGGGTCTTTTTGGCGAAATCGTCCATTCCGAAGGGGCCTACATTCATGACCTGAGACAGCTTAACTTTAGTTCCCATTACTGGAATCAGTGGCGACTCAAGGTGATGGAAAATTCCAACGGGAACACCTACCCCACGCATGGATTGGGGCCAATCAGTCACATTATGAATATCCACCGAGGCGACCTGATGGCCTACCTGGTTTCCATGTCGACCAACCAGTTCGGAATGACGGAATACGCGAAGGAAAAATTTGGCGAGGATTCGGATTATGCCAAAAGAGACTACAAGCATGGCGACATGAACACTTCAATCATCCGGACAGCCAAAGGAAAAACCATTATGCTGCAGCATGATGTCACCAGCCCGCGTCCTTACAGCCGTCTCCATCTTGTCAGCGGAACAAAGGGATTCGCTCAAAAATATCCGACACCAGGAATCGCTCTTGAGCCAAATGCTCATAAATTTTTGCCACAAGACAAGATGAACGGCCTTTTAGAGGAGTATAAACACCCGATCGTGAAGGATATTGAGGAAAAGGCAAAACGCGTGGGTGGCCACGGCGGAATGGACTTCGTCATGGATTACCGCCTGATCTATTGCCTGAGGAATGGACTCCCCTTGGATCAAGATGTTTATGATGCTGCGGAGTGGTCTTCCATCCTGGAACTCTCCGAGCGCTCCGTAGAGAACCAGAGCATGCCAGTCAAAATCCCCGATTTCACCCGGGGGGCTTGGAAAAAGGTGAATACAGTCACTTATTTTACAAAAGAGGAGCAGGCAGAGGACACAGCTAACACTCAGGATTCGGTTAAGAAATAAGCAGTCGGCCCTGAAAAAAACACCCCGCTTGAAATCCATGCCCCGAAAATCCTCTGGGTGCCGAGGGAGCCGGAGCGCCATCCTGCTCGCCGTTGGTCTCATTTTTTGCGCATCCCTCCTCCAAGCGGACTCCCTCGCACCAATCGCCGAATCCCGTTTTTGCGCGTCACTGACTCCGGGCAAATACATCCTCCCCGCCAAGGAGGGCTGGTGGAACTGGTGCACGGCGCCGATCTACGACGAGTCCGGCAAATTGCACCTCTTCGTCTCGGCGATTCCCAATAATGGCGACTGGAAGGTGGACAGCGTGATCCAGCATTTCACGGCGGATTCGATGGATG
>JBMTBF010000304.1:0-2028 GCA_049429585.1 Terrimicrobiaceae bacterium
GACATTGACCTTCATGCCAGGGCGGGCTTTTTCAACTCCCTCAACAATCACTTTTTCCCCCTCGGTGAGAGGACCTGTCACGACCTGCCAGGGGCCGAGGACTGGGCCGAGCTTCACGGGAACGGACTTCACTGTGCCGTCGGCTTGGACCGACGAAATGAAGAAGGTGCCTTGGAGTTCGACGGCGGCTTTTTGCGGAACGAGCAGCGCGCCATCGATCATTTGGACGGGGCCGGACACCGTGGCGAACAAGCCCGGGCGCAGGAGGTTTTGGGGGTTAGGAAACAGAGCAGTGACCTGGATTGTGCCCGTGGAAGTGTTGATCTGGCGGTTGATGAAATCGTATTTTCCGAGCTCCGGGTATTGGGTTCCATCGGCGAGATTGAGGGATAGGCGGGCGCGGCGTTCCTCCTGCGGCGTGGCGTCGAGGCGTTGAATAAGCGGGGCGAGTTGGAGGTATTCCGCCTCTGTGATGAAGAAGTTCATCTTCATTGGATTGATCTGGGACGCCTGGGTAAGAATCGTCACGCGCCCACCGGGGCCGACAAGATCGCCGATCTGGGCTTGCGCGACGCCGACGACGCCATCAAACGGCGCGGTGATCGTGCAATAGCCGAGATTGACTTGGGCGGACTGCACAGCGGCTTGAGCTGCGGCAACATCCGCCAGCGAGGCCTGAGTGTCCTGATACGAGGTCTGGTATTGCTGCTCGCTGATGACCTTGGTTTGGTAGAGCTGGGTTTGTTTTTGGAGGGTCAACTCCTGGAGCTGGGCCTTCGCCACGGCGCTGGCGTATTGGGCTTGGGCTTGGGCGAGGGCCGCTTGGAACGGGCGCGGGTCGATCGTGAAAAGCGTGTCACCTTTTTTGACCATCGAGCCCTCTTTGTAATTTTGGGTGAGGAGGTAGCCGGTGACTTGGGCTTGGATGTTGGAGTTCTGGAAACCATCGAGCAGGCCGACCCATTTTTGCGAGGCAATGACATCTTTCTTCAGAACCGGTGTGACCTGGACATTCGGTGGCGGGGGAACGGGCGGCGCAGGCTTTTTACAGGCTGAAAAAAGGACGGCAAACAATGCGGCCGTGGCGACGAGGAATCGTGGATTCATGGGCGATCTGCGTAGACGGAAGTTTCGGAGGCGGCGAGGTTTTTGTTTGGGGAAAATGGATTGGAAGGCCAACTACTCTGGGGAACCCGGCGGTTTTTTAAAAACCACCATGTGCTGCCAAGGGAGAAAGTCGTGCGTGGCGACCCAGCGAAAGCCGACGGACTCGAGTTCCAGGCGGATTTGGCGCTCCGTCATTTTATGGAGGGGCTTGATCGGCACGGCGGGATCCTCGGCGCGATATTCCAAAAGAACAACCCTGCCACCCACGCGCAATGCCGACATGAGCGATTCGAGCATTTCCTGCGGGTGCGAAAACTCATGGTAGGCATCGACCATGAGGGCCAGGTCGATCGAGTCAGGCGGAAGTTTCACGCCATCCACCGCTCCCAGGTGCGGTTCCACATTTTTGACCCCGAGATTCGCAGCACGCGACTTAAGAAAGTCCAACATCTCCGGCTGGATATCGACCGCCACCACCTTTCCCTCCGGCACCAGCGGCGCGATGCGGAAGGCGTGGTAACCCGAGCCCGCACCAATATCGGCCACCACATCGTCCGGTTTCAATGCCAGAGCCGCAACCGCCCGACTCGGAGCCTCCTCATCCTCGCGATTGTCGCGCTCAAGCCAATCGATCCCCTCATGCCCCATGACCCGCGAAATCTCCCGACCCATGAAAAATTTCCCAGTTCCATCGGATGAGGCCGCTCCGTGATTGTAACAAGCCCAGACGGCTCCACTCGAAATCACCAGCAGGAATGCTAGAATCAAAAGAAAAGGGGGTGGATTCGGAGGGAAACCCTCAAGCTTCTTCTTTTGATTTGCCGTTGGAGAAGGGATTCCCACTGGATTTACTCAGCTCGATACGGAAGAAGGGGAGCGCCGCGAGCGACACTCCCCTTCGGATCAGGATGGTTTTACTGG